>DAOVYZ010000342.1 GCA_030635365.1 Bacteroidales bacterium | reverse complement strand
TTTATTAGTATGTTAAAAACTGTTTCGTACAACCCTTACTACAAATGTGCGCTAGCGGGGTATATTTCTTTTACTTTGCCATATACATCGTATACGTATTCTTTCAGCCCGTTGGATGTTGTTCGTTCGGTCATTTGCCCTTTGGCATCGTAAACAAAGTTTTCTGTTCCATTCTTAATGTCTTTGTAATTATAATCTGTGGCTGCATCAACCAGTGAACTTAACTGGTTAGGGCCTGCTGCAGCATAATTGTATGTAAACCGGTCGAAAGTATTTTCGTTAGCATAGCGGTTGTTGCCATTAGCATCGTAATCAAACTGGCACTGGCCTTGCCTAAAGCCTGCCTGTTCAGCAGATAGGAAAGTCAGGTTTATAATTGGTGACTTTTTATATTTTATTTCTTTTTTCAATTAACGCCTTAAACTTTTTTTGTAGGCCAAGTCTACTTGTTTTGTTCTTTTTTTCATTCTTTTTGTTTTTCTAAAACAATGTTAGTTACAAACTAACTTTTTAATTCGACGTAGTTAGAAACTACGCCGAGCCCCTCCGATTTACAAACTTCGCTTAGCGGGGCTATTTTTTACCTCTTTTACTTATCTTATTGCTTAAAATTAGTAATCCCAAATTTAATGAAATGCTATAAACTAATATGGTTAATAAATGATCCATATTTTCTAAAGCTTTAAAAATTGAAGTAAAGGATATCATTCCTTTATCTCTTCATAATCTACATAATCACCTTCGCCTTTATTAAATTTTTTATCATTTTTTGAATTAGGATTAATTGTGACATCTCCCTCTTTCTTATTGGAATATTGTGTATTCTGATTTTCGAAATTCCTTTTCATATTTTTTACATATGATCTCAGAATAAACCTTGAAAATATCCTGCCAATAAAATAAATAACCAGGAGAACCAATAAAAATCTTACTAATGCCATAATGCAGTATTATTTCTTCCTAAATCTAATTACAAATTCAGGAGCTTTTAATAATAATATATTTCTAAACATTTTTTACTTTTACAAAATTACTATAATCAGTCAATATATTAAATAAATTTTTATGGAAACGGTCGTAAGCGGAATAAGATCAACAGGAAATTTGCATTTAGGGAACTATTTTGGAGCGTTAAAGAACTTTATTAAAATGCAGCATGAAAATAATTGCTTCTTTTTTATTGCTGATTACCATTCCTTAACTACCCACCCAACTCCCGGCAACTTACATGGTAGTGTTAAACAAGTTTTAGCAGAGTACTTAGCGTGTGGCCTGGATCCTGAAGTAGCTACCTTATTTTTACAAAGTGATGTTCCTGAAGTAGCCGAGTTATATTTACTACTTAATATGAATGCTTATATTGGTGAACTGGAAAGAACCACATCTTTTAAAGACAAAATACGCAATCAGCCAGATAATGTAAATGCCGGACTATTAACCTATCCTGTTCTTATGGCGGCAGATATCATTATTCATAATGCCTCAAAAGTACCTGTAGGAAAGGACCAGGAACAAAATCTGGAAATGGCCCGTAAGTTTGCACGCCGTTTTAATAACATGTATAAAGTAAAATATTTTACTGAACCTCAACCATATAATTTTGGCGAAGCTTTAATAAAAATTCCCGGATTAGATGGTACAGGAAAGATGGGCAAATCGGAAGGTAATGGTATTTATTTGTTTGATGAACCTAAGATTATACAAAAAAAGGTAATGAGAGCAGTAACGGATAGTGGACCTACTAAGAAAAATCAAAAAATGCCTGACCCTATTCAGAATTTATTTACTTTAATGAATATTGTTTCGGAAAATGAAACATCTGAGTTTTTTAAGGAAAAATACAATAATTGTGAAATTAGATATGGTGACCTTAAAAAACAATTAGCCGAAGATATCATTAATTTTACAACTCCTATCCGGGAAAATATCCTGGAAATTCTATCTAATGATGACTATTTAAGAAAAGTAGCTAAAATGGGTGCAGAAAAAGCCAGGGCAAGTGCTTCAAAAACTGTTAAAGAAGTACGAGAAATTATTGGGTTTAAACCTTTCTAAAAGACAAAAGAATAAAGTAAAAAGATAAAAGAGCCTGTCCAAAAGACAAAAAAATGATTTTCTATAAGATCAAAGCAAAATAAACATTTTAGAGAAGCCCCTTTTTTATATTCATTTAAGTCAGTAACTTTAAACCTATGCCAAACTTATATGAACATTAAAAGGCTTACAGCCATTACTGCCATTCCAAAAACTAATCCATATATTGACAGGTGATGTTCGCCATATTCCCTTGCGGCCGGCAATAGTTCGTCAATGGAAATAAAGACCATTATACCTGCCACGCCTGCAAATAAAATTCCAAATATTGTTTCGTTTAAAAAAGGCATTAATATTAAATAGCCTATTAAAGCACCAACAGGCTCAGCAAGTCCTGATAAAAAAGAGTTCCAGAATGCTTTCTTTTTATTTCCAGTAGCATAATATATAGGAACCGAAACAGCAATCCCTTCCGGGATATTGTGAATAGCTATGGCTACTGCAATTGCAATACCTAAGTTGGGATCTGTTAAAGCAGCTGTAAATGTAGCCAATCCTTCCGGGAAGTTATGGATAGCAATTGCCAGAGCTGTAAACATGCCCATTTTCATCAGCTTTTTATTCTTATGTTTTTTTTTAGCCTCCTCATTCATTTCTTCTATCATTCTTATTTCATGAGGATTTTCTACTGATGGAATCAATTTATCAATCAGAGCAATAAATACAATCCCTCCAAAAAATGAAATTACAGTTATCCAGGAACCCATTCTTAACCCCATTTCAGCAACTAAAGCATCTTTTGCTTTAAAGAAAATTTCAACCATAGATACGTATATCATTACACCTGCAGAAAAACCTAAAGCAATTGATAAAAACTTGGTATTTGTGGTTTTAGTAAGAAACGCAAGGACACTACCAATTCCTGTAGCCAAACCCGCAAAAAGTGTTAATCCAAATGCAAATAATACTGTTTCTGTAATCATTTCTATATTATATGGTTTTTAAATTTATTGATTAACATAGTAAACTTAAACCAGATTATACATTAAATGTTCATCATCACTCACGGAACGGCTTCCAACTTTTAGCTAATCCTCCTATTCCTGTTTCCCGATATGCGCTTTGTAAATCTTTACCTGTTTCAACCATTGTTAGTACCGCCTTATCAAAAGATATTTTATGCCCACCATCAGAAAATAAAGCATATATAGCACACTCCTGGGCCTTACTGGCTGCAATTGCATTTCTTTCAATACATGGTATTTGTACATAGCCTCCAATAGGATCGCATGTTAAACCCAGGTTATGCTCAAGTCCCATTTCTTTTTACAATATTTCCAATCAATCCTGCCGTTGCCAATGCTCTTAATATTCTTTTATCGGTAATATGATCTTCTTTTTTAAGAAAATACATTAAAGCAGGCAGTACACCGGAAGAACCACATGTAGGTGTTGTAACTATTTCTCCGCCATCTGCATTTTCTTCTGATACAGCCAGGGCATAAGCAAAAAGTAAACCCCTGTTTTTTACAACCCCTGTTGAACTCATTGCTTTCATATGATACGTACTGGCTTTCCTTGACAATCGAATATCCCCGGGCAATACTCCCTCATTATCCAGTCCATTAATTATGGTTTTTTTCATTATCTCCCAAACTTCTTTCAGAAATGTCCAAATTTCCGGGCCTTCGCAATCTTCAACATATTCCCAAAAGGTTTTTCCTTCATTGGTACACCAATCCATAATATCTGTTAATGAATTGTGCTTATAAACTATTTTATCATTTAATATTCCGCTTTCATCTTTTAAATCTCCACCGCCAATACTGTAAACAGTCCAATTATCAATAGCTTTATTTTCATTATTTAAAGCTTCCAATAACATTCCATTTGGATGTAAAGAAAGCTCTTCTTCAGTTTTCCATACAATCTCAACTTTTTTTGGAATAAATGCCTTTTCAATTGCCAGATCGGTATTGTGCCCCTTCCCGGTTGCAGCAAGACTCCCGTATAATGTAACTCTGAATTTTTCTATCAATGGATTTTTCTTCATAAAAATCCCAACAGCTCTTACAGGGCCAATAGTGTGACTGCTTGAGGGTCCGTAACCTATTTTATATAATTCCCTTATTGATTGCATAAATTTCTATTTATTATTTGGGAACAAAGCTATAAAAAAACAGTCAATTTAATTCACTTAACTGCAAATTGAAATTGACTGATAACTCTTTTGACGTATATGTTTAATTTTTCTCTATTCTTCCAAAAGAATAGCCCTTATTTTTATGATTTGTTTACTTAGTGTTTGTCCATAAAGTCAAACATTTTTTGAATTAAAGCACCAAAAAACAAATGACAAATGACAAATAAATCCCAAAAATCAATAATCAAATGTTCAAAACAGTTTTGAATATTGAGATTTCAGTCATTGAGATTTATTTGTATTTTGGTACTTGTCATTTGTGATTTTTAATATTTATTTTTTAT
>DAOVYZ010000136.1 GCA_030635365.1 Bacteroidales bacterium | reverse complement strand
GTTGATTTGGCAAGTCTTTCTTTACGTTCTTGCATCCGGTCAACCAACATAGGGTCTTCGTCTTTACCTACCGAAGCCTCTTTAATTACCATAATTAAAGCCATTACCACGGGTGCAATCATACCAACAACTGGTGTAAAAGCCGACTCAGAAAGGTAATATCCCGACATACAGGTAATTAAAACTAATAGCACAGTTGTTGGCATTGCCCAACGGCCAACAAGGATAGCAACCACATTGTTTTTTTTGGATTTTTGTTGTTCTTTTTCATCCTCTCCCCTATCAGGGGTGGCATTCCTAGCGTCAACCTCATTCCATTCATCTCGATTATTACTCGCCTTATTATCCTCCAAATTGTTATTAAATTTATCCTTATTCATAACTATTACCTCCAATTTTTATATTTCACCTTTTTTATGGAACATTTAAATTATATTATCATCTTTACCTTCTCACTTTTTCTGATTTTTATTACACTATTACTAATTTAGTAAATACCAAGCCATTTAAATAGTAAAGATCAGACAAGTGCAAGTCGCTTTTATCTTTAAATAATCTCCTCTGACAATCGTTATTTTCTGAAAGATTCCCACAAATAAACCCAATCTATTCATTCCGGGTTAATTATATGCAGAAATTTAGTTAGTTACAGTTTTAATAGAAACTTTAATGCATAAGGTGGTCAATATCGTTTAGTTAGCACATCCTTCGATAAACTCAGGATGGCCAAACTATAGTATATATTGTGTTTCCATATCAAACCCTCTATACCGTCTGATTTTGTTCTTAATAAGAAATAAAATTCTCAATCTGATCATCGTTACGTATTTCGGCCAGATGAAACTGTACGCCTGTGGGTGATGAAATATTCACATAGGTATCGCGCCTTACACCTTTTCCCTGGGCAGGAAATGATTCTGATTTATATAGCACATCCCTTCTATTTGGAATATACTTTGGGGTATTATTATTTAATCTTTTTACCAATTCTGAAATTGTATTGAGATACTCTGTAAGAGCTATATTTTTATATTCTTCTTTAAACCCAAACTGCGTCCTTACAATTTTCATTGCTTTTTCAATCTGCTCTTGCATTATGTCATCAAGGGCTAATTTTTCTTCAATCACTACTTGCTTCACTTCATCTCTAGCTTGCTGGTCGTTTAGGGAATTATCAATTAGATTCAGTATACTATCTTTTACCCATACACCAAAGGTTTCTTTTACACCTGAGTAAACACCCCTGTTATTCTGCCTGCTTTCGGGCTGATCTTTTAAAAGCAATAAGCTTGGTATAGCCAACAGATTTGATAAGCCCTTACATATATGAACTATTGCAGTTTCACCCATTCTGGTACTTATGTTTTTAGCCAATATCTTATATAACAGGTTAAACGTTTCACTGAAATATTTAAACATTTCAGGGATATAAGCAGACAGCCCATATTTCTTTGTAAGTTCTGCAATTTCTTTTGCTGTAAGCGATATATTTAACTGTGAGTATACCTGATTCTGTATTGTACAATGCTTTTTCCGTTTAGCTACTTTTAAATCTCTACTCTTATTACTAATTCGCCATTCGCTTTCCAGTCCGTAAGCTTCAAAAATCATCGTTAGCTTCTGAATATTGCATTCTAATGCCTCCTTATTTATCTCCTGCATAGTTTTTCTCAAACTTTTCCAAATTCTGCTTATTGCTCCTTTGTTCATTTCTCCATTTACATTTGCAATAAGGAAAGGTGGGAAACCTATTTCCAATTCATTATGTACATCTGTTTCTAACATAAAAGGGATATTAAACAAGGGGCTAAAGTTTTCTGATTTTCCAAGTTCTATATGTGCAGGGTATTGTTTACTCTCATCTCCGTTATTAAACTTATAGCTTGCAAACTCAAATTCGAGTCCTATACTCCTGTTAACCGACATAATTTTTTTTATGTCTCCATTATATTCCTTAAAAAGCCAGTGTTGATATTCCTTTTGCCCCTTTATTATTTCCCTTACAGAAAAATCTCCATCGGCATGAGCCTTTTTGACCATCTCTAATTTTCGTTGACATTCTTCACGTACATAATTCCTCTTAACTATCTCCATAGTTATTGTTTTTGATTGCCATACGATCTACTTTCTTTGAACAAACAGTTATCTTAGAGCTTGGTTTTTTAAACTAGGTTATATCTTCTACAATAGCTTCAAAAACATTGGTCTTAAGCATACAAATTCCTGTATTCCTTCCCGAATTAGAGGCATACATTTGGCTTGATCCGATTATTTCACCATTAGCAGCTTTTAAAACAAAATAGAATTTCCCATTAGAGGATTTCTTTTTCTCAAAACATTTATCTTCCTGAGCGTTTTTTTGTACTGAGTAAATACCTTTTAAACAATTTTGTTTTGTCGTATAAGCTTCTCCGGCAAGAATTCTTCTTCCATTTCTAGATAATAACCTAAAGCGGTATTCATTACCTGATTGGTAAATCTGGAATTTTGATTTTAAATTCATTTTTTCTTTTTTTAGTTAATAAATAGGTTCTGTTTACTGCTTATTGAATCTTTTTCAGTCCATATTAATCATCATTTTACTAATAATTAAAACTTTTATAAATCCTTTAAGAATGACATTATAGCTTCCCGGCATCAACTTGTTTAAATGTTTTTTGTGGATTTTGGTCTCCTGTAAAGAGTGTAATAGACTCTATTATTTGATTTTTAAGTTTATCCATTTCACCTAATTTACCAAAGACTTTACCGAGGCTTCCAACACTTTGTCCTAAACCGGGAACACCAACAACACCCATACCTAATTGTTTTAACAAAGGATCAAGTAAAGGTTTAATAATTTTCTGTGCGGCCGCAAATACAGGATTATCAAGTAATTCTAAAACATCTTTAATGGACATATATTTAAGTACAACGTATATCTTTTTATCCATTACTTTGTTTATATCTTTCACTACAAATAAAACCCTATCAAGCTCATCCATAACGGTTATAATAGGCTTAAACACTTTATTAATTATTTTACATAACTGTTCAATTGCATCTATTATGGGATCTATTTGAGATAAGATATTTTCTACTTGATCAAGAATATCTTTTGGTATGATTAGAATTTTATTTTGTAAGTCGGAAGCATGATTGAGTCGCCTTTGGGACACATTTTTGTATCTACCCGGAGGAAGGGCACTTGTGGTAATATGGGCCGCACTCACTAGCTGGTTATCTTTTTTAACAAAGCCATCGACTTTAGATAGTTTATTTACTATCTTGTCGATATATTCTCTAAACTTAGCTATTTTCTCCCTGTGTGGTTTTATTTTTTTCTCTAAGTCATCAACTCTTTTCTTAGCTTGACTCACTACTTTTCTTATTTGAGCAACTACCTGTTGTGCCGCTTTGGCAAAGGGACCTACATATGGAGCTCCGGATAATGCCATAAGAGCTTTTTCTACTATTAATAACAAAACTTTTAATTCCCCTAATTTGTCTGCCAATTTTTTAGAGATCATTAAGATATCTTCAAGATCTTTCAATACTTTCTGCAACACTCGAAACCTTCTTATTAACTTCATGAGGTTACTGTCTATACTGTATAAATTATTAATAAGACCAACGGTATGTTTGGTTTGATCTGTAGTACTTGTTGTTGCTATCGCACTCATAATTTTACTTTTAAAGTTATTAACCCAATTTTATTTATACTTAGCCTTTGGTAATGTTTTATTGACATGGTTTTTTCAGTATTCGAGATAAGGATTTGCTCAAATATTTTTGAGCCCATGTTTTACCTTTAACTGTTGTTTTTTCATGTTTAGCAGGAGTTGTATCCCTTTCGCTCTCTAACTGACTTAAAAGGCTATATGCTTCATGCAATGACTGCCTGACACTTCTGTTTTGGACAGCTCCCTGCCCTTGTTCTTTTTCTGCTTTTTTAATTAATCTTATTACCTTGGAACATTTCGTTTGTGAATTGCGTGTCCTTGGTGTTAATGACTTAGCCATTTCCATTGCATTCTTAAGAATACCTTTATCAACAGGTTGGTCATTTTCTTTAATTTTTTCTATTTTCCAAATCATCTTTTTACATTTTCTTATTATTGATTATTTATTTATTCGGCTCTTCTCTTTCCATTAAATTAACTTTTAATCGCCCTGTTCTTCAACTTGGTCAAAAGTTTCTTGGGGATTATTTTTATCAATAAAAGTTGAAATAGCTTTTTGGATTTCGTTTTTATGTTTTTCTATAGTTCGCAATTTCGCCACTATATTTTCTAAACTTTTTAAGCATGGATCGATACCTGTTATCTCATTTGTATTTACCAATAGTTCCTTTAATAATGGTTCTAGAATATCTACCGCTGACACTGTAAGATCTTTTATCCCGGGTGTTGCTTCTGTAACTGTAATTATTTTTTTAATAGCAAGAGCTGTTTTTCCTCCTGAATATGTAATACTCAACACTTTATTCAATGCCTCATTTATTTTATCTACTGTACTTACAATGCGCTTTGCTTCACTTAGCACTTCTTGTATAGGAGTAGTTACCTCTTCTGCTGTTTCGCACAACTCTTGGATTTCGGTAAGATTTAATTCTATTTTGACTGTTAAGTCATTTACTTTGTCAACAACCTCATTGGGAACTTTTAATAATTTGATTTGTAATTTGGATGAATTGTTGAGCCTCTCTTGTGAAAGGTTTTTATACCTACTGTCTTGCAATTGCATATTCATTTTATGGGTTTTATCAACTTGTTGCCCCTCTTTTTTTAGGAACTTGTCAATATCCGTAAGAGCTTTTACTGTCTTTTTTATATAAGCTCTGTATTTTGCCAACATATCTCTATATGTTTTTATTTTTCTTTCTAATTCGTTGGCTTTTATTTTTGACTGATCAACTTCCTCCTTTATTTTAACCTCTGATTTATGTGATTCTTGTGCTACGTCACCTACATAAGATATATTCAACAAACCAGATAAAGCAGTTTCTGCATTCTCCAATACATTGAACAATTCATCCAGTTTTTCGCATATTCTTTTTGAAATCAATAATCTTTTTTCTGTCTCTTCTAAAGTGTTTGTTTGAGACTTAAACTTTTCTATAAGTTCTTCCAGATTTTTATCCAGATTTTTTATGTTCCCAATAAGACTTATAGTATGTTGGATTAAATTTGCCATAATTTTATTTTTTAATAGGTTATTGGATCTTCATTTGTCTATTATTTTGTTTGTAATTAAAAAGCAATTAGTAACTTTTTACCAGCATAATACATCGCATTGCTCTTATACTTTTACTTTGATATAATGAAACTGCCAGTACTGAAAATATTTAATATCAACATAGTTGTACTATATTAGAACAAGAATGAAGATTCTACCTCCTCCTTCCCTGGAATATAGTGGTAACGGTTGCGGATAAAAAAACCAGAAAAGCACCAAGAACAATATTGAATGACTGAGAAGCCAATTGTTGAATATCGGTTGCACCTTCTTCCGCTTTTTTTACAAGTTCGTTTATGGTTAATTTAAATACATCTTCATTCTGATTATCAGAAATATTTTGACCATATTTATCAATAATTGCAAAATACTTTGCTACATTTTGTTCCGGATCATTGAATGCCATGGGCCAAAAGGCAATATAGCCTATGTATCCAAAAATTACAATGTATACTAACATCACACAAACCCAGATTTTAACTACTCCAAAAGGAGCTTTTTCTTCCTGTTTATTTGTATCAAGTTCCTCAACATTAGATTCAATTGCATCGATTTCCTCAATGTCAGATTCATTTTCTGATTTGTCAATAATCTTACATATAAACTCTTTCATTTTCCTTGATATTTTAAAGTTTAATTTCATTGATATATTCTTATAGTTATGCAAATTGCAAAATATTGTATAAGGAGTAGCATGTGCTGATTATCAACTCAGAAGTGACCTTCTCTTTTTTGGAAAAATTCATAAATTCCAATCCGTAATAATCATTTTTACAATTTTTTGATACTCCTTTTTTGAAAACCTGCTTTTACAAAAGCTTCGGCAGGCTTTCAAACCGGACAAGGGTGTGCAAAGAAACAGTAGTGTTGAAAAATCCTGCTTCTAAGGTGTCATTCTTGAAATAATGAGATCAAGCATCTTTTGCAAACCTTCGGGTTTATCCTGCATGTTTGCCTCTACACGAAATTGATATTTTGCCCCCATACTGGTTTTTCGCGTATTTTCTTTTGACTCACTGATTTTCCCAAGCATTTCTGTCTTCTTTAATGAAAACAGTTTCAGCTTTTTAACGGAGTCTTCATTACTTGAATCATACTTATCAATGTTTTCCATGGTTGCTTTAACTTCCAATTGAAAATCAACCGTAACTTTGTCAATCATTAATGAGGGAATAGGAAGTAAAGAAAGGAGCGGTGCTTTCACTGTTTCCTTTGTATAAGTAACTGTCCCTTCTTCTAACTTTTCTGCAATGGGGACATCAAAATTGATGGTTTTTAATTCCCCTTCCTCATCGAATCCTATTAGTTTAATAAATTCATACGTACTCTCCGCTAATGCGATTTGAGACTCCATTGTTGCACGAAACGGTGCACCAATAAGTTCTTTCATAGGTAAAGAACCAATCTGATTTGCTACATTATTTTCCATTTTATTTATCTTTTGGTATTACATTATTTGCAAAACTTTCAATAATACGCTGGATGCCTTCAGGGGCATCTCCTTTTTTAAATTTCATTTTTATATCAATCATATTCGCATCTCTGCCCGTTTTATCACTACCCGAAGCAAAAGAAATGTTAAAACTTGCACGCTTAATTTCATCGCCTGCTTTGGTTATTTCTTTTTTAGTATCAATCCCATCTACCCGCAAACTCATGTCAACGTCAAGTTCTTCAAGCTCCATACCTGTAGGGGTAACCAGGGTGATTAAAGGGACATCAATGGATGTTTCTTCAGAAATATTAATTCCCATCGAAATAGGATTTTGGTCGTCATCAAAATAGCGATCCAATAATTTAATGTAAAATTTCTCAACAACATCTTGTGCTGCATTAACCGTATATTGTATTCCTTTGGCAATATCCGACAAGGTTTGCCCTGTCTTAGATTTTTCTTCTTTCATCTGTTTATATTTAAGTTTCTATTGATTTTTTCTTAATTACTTATATGCATCTTCTATTAATAATTTTTTTTTGTTACTCGCACGCACAAGCCACATACACAGGCTGCTCGTGAACCTTCATGACGCTATTCACTGACTGATAACTATGCATAAACTAATATAATCATTGTCGTGTGTGTCAAAGCCAAGTTATCATGAAGGTTTCATTTTTTAATCGTTTCAATTTATTTTTTGTCTTTAATTTTTGGAACAAGGCATGACTCTGTGAGAATATCTATAATTCTGTTTAGAGATTCTGGTTGCTCTTGTTTTTTTGCAATTACTTTAAAACTATATTTTGCACTCGTGTCTGATGTACGTGCATTAGCAGATTGATGTGTCAGGCTTGTTTCTATATTCGTATTTTCTTTTTCTATTTCAATCCTTCTTCCCTTAGAGTCTTTAATGAATTGTTTTTCCTTTTGATTGCTTGAAGTATGAATCCGTAAATCAAAAGCAACTTCCACATTTTCAATAGCAAGAGAAGGTGGTTGAACCAATGCCAGATAAGGAAGGTCTATAGAGATCTTACGTGACTTCCCATTTGGATTTCCCTCGTTGTCAATCTCATCAGATTCATACGCAAAAGGAATCATTCGGACTTCTCCATTTTTATCTAAAGCAACTTTATCCAAAAATTCGATCATTTCATCGTTCATTATGGACTGAGCCTTAACAGCTGCAACGATTGGAGCAGCTACCATTTTTTCTATTGAGAGGGGTTTTATTACACCCATCATCGATTGATTTTCATTTTCCATTATTTTTTGATTTAATTACTATTTTTTTATTTCTTATTTTCATTCGAGTGATATTTTGAAATAGTGTCTTCATGTATTTATACATTTCCTTGGGAAATACTATTAATCGTTCCCAAAAGCTTGGTATCTTTTTCAGATTATATTTTGAAAATTCTGTGATGTGTTCAATAATTTCTTCTGTTTTTATATTCTTACAATGAGTAAATTCAATAAGAATATTTCTTTTGGTGGATTTCTTTGCTGTCATCGAAAACCCTTCTTTCCCGTTTTCCTTCAAGTACTGTTTCCATCCGGAATTATCCTCTTTTATTGAAAATCTCTTCAATAT
>DAOVYZ010000394.1 GCA_030635365.1 Bacteroidales bacterium | reverse complement strand
ATCAATAATCAAATGTTCAAAACTGTTTTGAATATTGAGATTTCAGTCATTGAGATTTATTTGTATTTTGGTACTTGTCATTTGTGATTTTTAATATTTATTTTTTATCTCGGACTTTATGGACAAGCACTATTTAGTGGCTATAAGAAAACGCCACTTTACAAAAACAGGTGTTTTCTTAGAAACACTATTTAAAGCCTTCCTTTGATTGTATTTCGTATTGACATTAATCGCATTTCATACATAATATACTGTATATATACCTTTAAAAATCTTACAATACTTGTATTTACTAAATGACACTATGAAACTCCTCGCAGCAAGCTGACGAAGTATCTCAATGGAATATTATCTTTTTATAACGCACCGAGGTGCGGGAAATAAAACCCTTGAGATCCCTCGACTACCGCTCGGGATCAGTTCGGCTAAATGATTTTGAAATCAAAATCATAGTCTCACTGATTTAAAAAAGTCTAAATATTAACTGATTTAACAAATATTTTTTTACTTTTGAGTATTGATAATTTTAAAATAACTAAATTATTTTATGATGGATGGATATGAAAAAAATGAAGAGTTAGAGAAAACTGAAAATGAAACTGTTAATACAGAGCGCGAAGAAATTTTCTCTAAAGTTGTAAGAGCAGGGAAACGAACTTACTTTCTGGATGTAAAAGCGACAAGAAGAAATGATTATTATCTTACCATCACAGAAAGTAAAAAAAGGTTTAATCGTGATGGACGGCATTATTTTGAAAAACACAAAGTTTTCTTATACAAAGAAGATTTTGACAAGTTCACAGAGAACCTACATGAAGTAATAGAATTTATTAAAAAGAATGTTCCTGAGCAAGAGCCATTTGAAAAAGAGGAAGTACTCGCTGAGGTAAGTGCAGTAAGTACAGAAGCCACTGAAAATACTGAAAGTACTGAAGCATATGCTTCAGATGTAGATTTCGATGACTTAGGAGATAAAAAAGAATAAAACAAAATTAAACGTTGACAAATTTAAATGTCAACGTTTTTTTTATTATTGATCATATTTTTTCATCTTTTCTTCGATAGTAACATTACTATCTTTCCTGTTTTGTATCTTAACATAAACCAATAATTCATTTGCCCCGTTATTAAAACACGTTAATTGTACTTCTTCAATTAATTTCATAACTTCATCATAAGGCCCCTCAATAACAGTTTCGAAAGGACATACTCTATATTTTAATCCTGAATCATGAATTACTTTTATTGCATCATCAATAAGATCATATGCTTTCTTTGTTTCTGATTTTGGTAAAACTTGAACAGCAACATTTACATAATTCTTCATTTACTTTAAACCTTTCTTTTTAAAATTGTGTGATATTTCTTTAATTGTTAAGATCTTTACATTTGTTACTAAGAACTCTTTATGTAAGAACCCTCCATAATTATTCGATTCTTCAATAGCACCTCTAATCACATCATTTATTGAAACATCAATGGGAATCAAGCCTATTACGGTAAAATGATCATTAAAAAAACTAATCTTCTCAATTATAGAATTAAATGTATTAAAAGAAAAATTAAATTCTGATTGAATGACTTTTTTTTGGGTGTCATTAAATTCATCTGTTGAATTTAATTTTCCTACAATAAAATACCTGAGCTTATCTTTTTTCCCTCCTAATCCTGTTGAAATAAAAACTTGTTGCCCATCCAATAAATGTGTTTCCAAACCAACTCTGCAATGTTGTAAAGCAAGCATAGCCCATTTTCTTAAGTTCGCATCACCCTTGTCAATAAACTTTTCAAGTAACCTATACGCTTCTACTTTTTCTATATTTGATAATTCTGCTATTAATCTCTTTTTATTTTCAATGGAGGTATTCGAACTATATAAATTATTACTTTCTAAAACCACATCTTCAAATGCCCTATTCTCCTTCTTCAGTTGATTTACCAGTTGGTAAAAATCAACCTGCAATTCAATGTCAATCTGCTCTTCCAATATACTAAAGTTTCCTCCCGATTTTGCCAACAAGGTTTTTAACTTTTCGTATATATTATCTTTTTCCATGCTAATGATATATATTAGCAAACTTAAGAAATTTTAATTGTTTTATTCATTAAATAAACAAAAGCAATTAATTAACGTTAAAAAATACCAAGTATATGGTATTGTAGGAATATATCATTAAAACTACTTTTGGGCAGTTAATATATTTAGGTGCAAGATGAGGTTATCCGAATTAAAAGATAGTGAAGAAGGTATTATTATCAAAGTACGTGGACGAGGAGCGTTTCGCAAACGTATAACAGAAATGGGGTTTGTAAAAGGCAAAAAAGTTACAGTTGTGAAGAGTGCGCCTTTAAAAGATCCAATTGAATATAATATTATGGGTTACCAAGTTTCATTAAGAAGAAGTGAAACTTCTTTAATTGAGATAATTACCAAAGAAGAAACTCTGAAACAAAATGAAAGTAGCTATAGTGGAACAATATCTGAAGAAATCCTTAAAACTACTGCCCGAAAAAAGGGTAACGAAATCCAGATTGCTCTTGTAGGAAATCCAAATTCTGGTAAAACTTCGCTCTTTAATTTTGCATCACGATCAAAGGAACACGTAGGGAATTATAGTGGAGTAACTGTCGATTCAAAAAGTGCACAGTGTAAAGTTCGTGATTATACTTTAAACATTACCGATTTGCCCGGGACTTACTCACTTTCGGCTTATTCGCCCGAAGAATTATACGTAAGAAAATATATTTTCGGCGAACTGCCAGATGTGGTTATTAATGTTATTGATTCTTCCAATTTAGAACGAAATCTTTATTTAACAACTCAGTTAATCGACATGGATATTAAAGTTGTAATAGCTTTAAACATGTATGATGAGTTAAGAAAAAAAGGAGATGAATTTGATTTTGAATCACTCGGCAAAATGATTGGGATACCAATTATCCCGACTATTGGTTCAAAAGGGTTTGGAATAAATGATCTTTTCAAGAAAGCAATTGAAGTATATGAGGATAAAGACCCTACCGTTCGGCATATACACATTAATTATGGAAAAGATGTTGAAAAATCGATTCGAAAAATACAAGACGAAATTTGGGAAAATAAAAAGCTGACAGATATTGTTTCTTCCCGTTTTTATGCTATTAAACTTTTAGAAAAAGACGCATCGGCAAATTTCACTTTATCGAAATGGGGTAATTACGAAAGCATAAAAGAAGTTGCCGAAAAAGAAATAAAAAAGTTGGAATCTTTAATTACCGAAGATAGTGAAACCATAATTACAGATGCTAAATATGGATTTATAGCAGGTGCATTAAAAGAAACATATAAAGGCAATATTAATACAAGAAGAAAAAAAACCGAAAAAATAGATAAATTCCTAACTCATAAATACCTCGGATTTCCTTTTTTTATTTTCTTTTTGTGGTTTATGTTTCAGTCAACCTTTACATTGGGTCAATATCCTATGGAATGGATTGATTACCTTGTAAATATTTTGGGCGAATCAATAAGTAAAATAATGACAAACGGGCCTTTAAAAGATTTGCTGATAAACGGCGTTATTGGTGGTGTTGGTGGTGTCATAATTTTTCTTCCAAATATTTTAATACTATTCTTTTTTATATCACTAATGGAAGATACTGGTTACATGGCGCGGGCTGCATTTATAATGGATAGAATAATGCATAAAATTGGCTTACACGGGAAATCATTTATTCCGCTTATTATGGGATTTGGTTGTAATGTTCCTGCAATTATGGCTACCCGAACAATTGAAAACAGACAAAACAGGATACTTACTATGCTCATAAATCCATTTATGTCGTGCAGTGCCCGTTTACCTGTTTATGTTTTAATTATTTCAGCTTTTTTTGTTGAACGACCAGGGCTGGTTCTATTTTCTATTTATATTATCGGTATAGCTGTAGCTGCAATTGTTGCTATTATTTTCAAGAAAACAATTTTTAAATCAAAAGAAACTCCATTCGTTATGGAATTGCCACCATATAGGGTTCCAACTTTGCGTAATTTAACCCGACATATGTGGT
>DAOVYZ010000437.1 GCA_030635365.1 Bacteroidales bacterium | reverse complement strand
ATTAATTTATCTCGCAACGGATCTTTGCTGATTACATAAACACCCCAATATTTTGACCGAGGCTCTTCTTCCTCAATTATATAAAACCTATTATTTTCTTGAAGTGTATTATCAAGAAAATCAACAACCTTATAATTCAAGGTATTAGCCAAATCATTTGCTGTTTCAAGCTGATTACTAAATATACTATCCAAAATTTCACCCCAGGTATTTAACTCGGCTGTGGTAGGTTTTTGGTAATCATTTCCGCTGCTTCCGGGCAAATCATCAATTATATTGTTTAAATAAACCTCAATATCATCGCTAACATCCTGAGAAAATGATGTAACAAAGAATAAGATAAAACTCACTAAGAAGAAAATATTTTTCATAATTATTTATGTTTAATGATTATAGAATATTCTTTGATTTTTGAATATAGCAACCGACGGTTCATACTTAAATAATCAGCTGTTTTTGATTGATTATAATTATTATTCCTTAAGGCTTCTTCTAATAATTTTTTTTCAATATCTGTAATAATGCTTTTAAATGACTGTTTGTCTTTAAGATAAGATTGCAATGTTGCATTAAGATTAGTTCCCCTGTTTGTTTCAATTGGGAGCCTTCCTATCATTATGATATTATCACTTGTCATAATTAGTGCACGGTGAATAGCATTTTCAAGTTCGCGGACATTTCCCGGCCAATGATAATCATGAATATTTCGTAAGCTTTCTTCATGCAGCATAAGTTTTCGGTCAGGACTATATTTATGAAAAAAATGATTGATTAAAAGATTAATATCATCAGGCCGGTCACGTAATGGCGGAATATTAATTCTGACAACATTTAATCTATAATATAAATCTTCTCTAAAACGACCTTCTTTAACTTCTTTTTCAATATCCTTATTAGTTGCTGCAATAATTCTCACTTTTACAATTATAGGCTTAGTCCCCCCAACTCTGAAAAAAGATTGACCTTGTAATATTCTAAGTAAACGTACCTGTAAAGAGGATGGCATACTATTTATTTCATCCAGAAATATTGTTCCGTTATCTGCAATTTCGAACAATCCTTTACGCTGTGATACTGCCCCGGAAAACGAACCTTTTTCATGGCCAAAAATTTCGCTTTCCAACAGTGATTCAGATAAAGCACCACAATTAATTTTAACATACTCCTTATCTTTCAAATGCGAGTGCCTTTGAATAGCATCTGCAATTAATTCTTTTCCGGTACCACTTTCGCCTTGGATTAGTACTGATGCATCAGTAGAAGAAATTCTGCCAATAGTTTAAAAAATTTCCTGCATTTTAGCATTCTTTGAAACAATTTTATTTGCTTCTTCCGGCTGATGATGAGAAACTTTATTGCGTAGTTGCTTTAATTCCTCAATCAATTTACTGTATTTTAGTGCTCTATCTGTAATTAGTAAAAACTCATCCAGTTCAAAGGGTTTTTCTAAATAATCAAAGGCTCCCAGTTTCATAGCTTTAATGGCTTTTTCGCTGGTTCCATATGCTGTAAGTACAAGGCAAGGTAAATCAGGATAGTTTTCTTTAGTATGTTTCAAAACATCTAAACCGCTCATATTAGGAAGGTTTATATCCAAAATAAGAATATCAAGTGATGTAGAGTTAATAATATCAATAGCCTCTTCTCCGCTTTTTGCTTCTAAAAGCGAATAACCTTTCATGGCAAATAAATCCACAATGTTACGACGCATAGAGGCTTCATCATCAACTATTAGTATCTTTTTTACATTATTCATAATTAAATTTTTATAGACTATTGCTGTTTAATAGGTAATATTATAGTGCATTTCACACCTCCTTGTTTCAGATTTTCAAAGACAATATCTCCGCCATGAGCTTTCACAATCTCGTAAGAAATAGATAATCCCAGTCCCACACCCGAAGATTTGGAAGTTACAAACAGTTCAAACATTTTGTCAAATATATGATTTGGAATCCCAACTCCCTTGTCTATTATATCAATTTTAAGCTTACTGTTTTTGTTACTAACTTTTGTATTTATCGTTATAATTCCACCATTGGGCATAGCCTCCATTGAATTTGATATTATATTTACAAATACTTGATGCATGGAATTTTTATCTACTTCAATATTCGGAACAATGTCATTGTTAAATACAAATTCAATTTCTGAATTTTCCTTTTGTATTTGGAGAATTTTTACTACTTGTTTTAGTTGTTCAGGAATATCTGTACTTAGCATTTTTTTGTTGATAGGCTTAGAAAACACCAAAAATCGTTTGATTAAATTTGAAAGACGGTTGGTTTCATTCACAACATGCTCCAAAGCATCTTCAGTAATAAATTCCGATTTGGTGTTAGAATGTTTTTGCTCTTTTAAAAGTTGTTGCCAAATTTGCACCCTTGTTTTAATTATAGCAAGCGGGGTACGAACCTCATGTGCAACACCGGCAACAATTCGCCCGATTGATGCCATTTTCTCCTTTTGATGCAGTTGATTTTTCAACCTTCGCCTGTGTTGATTCTCAGACTGCAATGCTTCTAATGTTTGATTAATAGAACAAACTATTTCGTTAAACAACTTACCGTGATTTTGCAAACGATAGTCAGGGTTTTTATGGATTTTACTCAATTCATCCTGAATAGATTGAATATTTATTCGAAGTTTATAAAAAAAACAAAGTACAAAAATCAAACTTGCAATTAATACTAATACGGTTATGTTTACAACATTTTGTAATTTTATAAGTGGCAATTCTTTTTCAATGTGTATTCTTACCCAAATAACACCTATAATTTTGTTCTGAAATTTTAAAGGAACAGTCATCAAGGGAAATACTGCAGGATCAAAACCGTGCAATTGTAAAAGAGATTTTTCTTCAGTTATACTTATTAAACATTGTTCCCTGATTATATTGTAAGATCTTGGTGGCGGGCCATATACAGGTTTTGGCGGTTTTGATGTGGGATAGGAATAACCGGCGAATTTATCGGGTTTATTAAAATAATATCCGCCTTCTAATCCTTCATGCTCAACCATCAGTTTTTCGGTTATTTTAGCAAGAGAGGTATCTAAATTTGTAAAATGAACGGAGCTTATATCATTTGATGAGAAATAGGACATCTTGGCAAAACTCTCAATTTTGTCCTTAGATATGAGTAGTAATTGACGTGCAGTAGCATTACATAATGTAGAGTTTTTTGTTATTGTTTTATCATGCCAATTCTTAATTATATTAAATGAAATAAAAAAAAGGAATAATAAAACAAGTGTAAAACCGACACCATTTCTCAGAAACTTTCTTTTTATATTGTAATTTTTAATTTTCAAAGCATCCACTATTTTTATGATTGGCAACTACAAATTCTTAAACAAAAATAAATATTAAAAATCACAAATGACAAGTACCAAAATACAAATAAATCTCAATGACTGAAATCTCAATATTCAAAACTGTTTTGAACATTTGATTATTGATATTTTGAATTTACCTGCCCGTCCGGTCAATGTCAATAAGTTAAAGAATAGCATATACTATTTAAAATAGCCACAGATTCACAGATTTTAAAAAAAATCTGAAATCTGTGAATCTGTGGCGAATTAAT
>DAOVYZ010000434.1 GCA_030635365.1 Bacteroidales bacterium | reverse complement strand
CTTCCATACCCACTGCAGTATATGACTCTGTCCAGGTTTGTCCCGGATCAATTACTGTACTAATAACATTGGCCATACGAGGATTTGCGGGCCTTACATCCAATTCAATATTGTATTCGGACTTTTCTTTTCCACTTTCGGCTATAACTTTTACTGTGGCTATACCTAATTTTGACGCTACTTTATAGTCGAAGTTTATAACCTGGTCACCTTCTTTATCAAAAAGAATTTGTTGCTTCGTAATACCCTGTGCTATCAGAAAATCATTTGATTCAACCCTTACTGAAACATTCTTAATTTTTGGATCCATTGCAAAAACAGTAACAGGTAGCCTAACTTCCTCGTCGGGCCCCACTACTCTCGGAAGTGTAGCAAGTACCATCAATGGTTTTTTAACTGCTGTTGTTTTTTCTGCTGAGCCATATGCACCATTATAACTTGCCACTACCATTGTTCTTACTGATCCAATATAATTTGGCATCGTAAATGTGTGTTTCTTTTTTCCTCCGGATTTTAAGGTAAATGGCCCCATAAATTTAACTACAGGTTTAAACCTGTTTGCTTTTTTTCCTCCTTCTTCTTCCATTTCATCTTCTCCACCACCAATTTCAAGTAAACCTGCCATTTCGCCTGAAAATGCCCCCATAACATAATCGTACATATCCCAGGTTTTAACTCCTAAAGCATCACGTGCATAAAAATGGCTCCATGCATTTGGTGTCCTGAAATTGGTTAAATCCAAAAGTCCATCATCAACTACTGCTATAGTATAGCTCATTTTTTTACCATTTTCTTCTGATACCTGTAGCGTTACCTTTTGATTTGGTTCTAATACATCCGGCATTGAGATTTGTGGTTTTAAGTGTGTTTTAGAGTCCTCTACCATCATTGGTTGTACTCCATATAATCTTATGGGCAGGTCATTTAAAACCTGATTATGTGGTTGTAGTAATGATACATGCACATAAACATTTGGTGCCATATCTTCAGAAACACTGAATTTATAGCTTGTTGAACCATCCAATGTTTCAACCCAATCAGTATATACTACATCTGAACCTGACTCCAGGCTTACAAATGCTCTTCCTCCTTGTGTCGATGGAAATGTTAGTATCGCATCGTCGCCTACATTATATGTTTTTTTATCTAATGCAAAAGTTAACATTGTAGCTCCACCCGGTGCATTATTATCACCTTGCTCCCACCATCCCGGGTAGTCCATATAAAATATTTTACCAGTACTATGCCCACTATTTTCATCGGTAATTTTTAAGAACATTCTACCCCAGTAGTTTTCTTTAAGTTTTAGTTCAAAATTACCTTCACCATCTTTTGTAGAAGCTGTGGTTGTATATGCTAAAGTACTACTGGTATTCCTGATATAACGTGCAACATCATCGTTTTCGTTATAATCCCACCACCAACGCCAACGCAATTTATAAACCTGTACTTTAAGGTTATTTCTGTTTATTGGTTTACCATCTTCATTAACTGTAACTATTGGTATTGTATGAGCCCTGTCTGACATAAGCGCACCGTTCCAGCCTTTTCCTTCTGGTATCTTAACACCTACATAATTTTTATATGGAGAATATGGTAATGATACTGATCCTACGCTAAATTCACCACTTTCTTCATAAGCCCTTATCCTGAAATTTGCCCTAAGCATTCCGGGAGCCGAGCTTTGCGAATAAAATTTTGGCGTAACAATTGCTTCTCCATTTTCATCTACATTACCATCAAAAATTTGCCTTTCGTCTGAATAAAATTCTTTTACCGGGTCATCGAAAATAAAACCCGGAAACTCTTTAAATACTGTCCGTGTTTTTGTCAATCTCATATTAACATCTGCGTTAAGATATGCCGCTGTTGCACCATGCAACCATTTAACAGAAAGATTACCCGAAGCTGAAGTGGCTTTTGAGAGTATTTCAGTTCCAAAATCAAGCTCTATTTTTAAACGATTTGGTTTTATTGTTTCTATTTTAAGCACCTTTTCGAAAACCGAGCCTCCTACTTTTATTCGTACCAACCAATTTCCTGTTGATGACTCAGTCGATGTATTTGTTCTAAAATCATATAATCCGTTTTCACTTTCCGATTTTACTTTCCTTGTATACACCTGCCCACGTGGATCAATCAAGTCAAATACTACAGGATGGCTCTCCGGTAATATCCCTTTTTTATCTTCCAGAATAAATGTAACAAATAAAGAATCGCCCGGGCGCCATACTCCTCTTTCTCCATAGATATATCCTTTTATTCCTTTTTTTGATTGATTTCCACCAACATTAAACATACTTAATGACAAGGAAGAACCTTCATCCAAACGTAAGTACCCAAACTGATCTCCTTTTTTAGCTATAAGTATATATGGTTTTTTCTCCAATTCTATTGACCCTATTCCATCTGCATCTGTAGTAGCAGATCCTATCTTTTGTTGTTGGAAATTATATATATCAACAGAAACACCTGACAGAGGTTCGGTTGTAATAATGTCGTTAACCGCAAATACCATTCTTTTGCTATTTCCTCCTTTTGCAATAATTCCAAGATTTGATGCCAATACGTTTCTTGAAACTGCTTTATCATAATGTAAATAGTATGAACTCTTACATGGATCTTCTGTTTCATCCCAATTGTATCCATCTGCATAATAATCATAAGCATCATATCCATTCCATGCCCAATAATTTACATCACTCAAATCAACTTCTTCTTCAGTAATATCTGCATACTCATCAACTTCTTCTTCGTCATCTCCCTCGCATGGATAGAGTGATTGCGATTTATCAAAGTTTATTTGAACCCGGTATATTGCTCCCGGTTCAGTTTTTATTAATTTTGACAAATCAAGCGAAAAAGTATTCCATTGCCCGTAATCGATTGTTTTTTGCGCAGTCAATGGTACTTCTTTGTTAAATACAATACGCCCAACACGTTTCAATTGCTCGTACCCACCATAATTATTATTTTGGAAGAACTGTAAAACATTATTTTCATATATCTTAATTATCCTAACATTTACTGCACTAAGATTTACTGACCTAAACGGAAATAACATACCATTCGAACTTGGTACAATATTCCCCTTGCCTATTAATTCTACTTTGGGCTTTATACTTTGAAATTTTACAGAGGATGTAAAACTCTCTTTCAGTTTATATCCTAATATGTTTTTAACTCCCGGATCAACAATCAATCGCGCGGTATTTAACTGACGAACCCAGGGATATATTTTAATATCATTTCCTTCGATAACCAACCTTACATTTGTCCCATTCTCCAGCCTTATTAAGCCTTGTAGTTCCTGTCTTTCGTCCAGTGGGTCAGAAAAGGCCAGGGTTATATATTGTGTTGGTTGCTGTGTAACACTTATATTCATTATTTTAAAATCTCCCAGTGCAGGAATTTCAACCTTATCTTCTGATTTTCCTTCGGCTCCAATGGCTGTAGCATCCCAACTTAATTTAACCATTTCCTGTTGTTCTGTTCTTGAAACAGAATCGATCTGAAAATAATGTTCCTTCCCATTCTCGGATGTTTGCCAATTTACAGATAGTTTTTTACCACCTTGTTTAGCTGTTAATATTTTTTCAATTTCTTCGGGAGTAGCATAATCGGCTGTTTTTAT
>DAOVYZ010000462.1 GCA_030635365.1 Bacteroidales bacterium | reverse complement strand
TTTGCAGCCGCTTAGGCGATATTGAGTTACTGGTCGCGTAGCTCAGCTGGATAGAGCATCTGCCTTCTAAGCAGAATGTCGCAGGTTCGAATCCTGCCGCGATCACCTTCAAAGCCCCATAATATATGGGGTTTTAGTTTTTTTAGACTATTTGTTTTATGATTTATAAAGGCAGGCAGTCGTTTCTTTTATACTTCACTCAATACTCCTATAATAAAATATGTAACAATTAGTTACATCCTTTTTAGATCTCTTTTTACTTTTTTGACTTCAGTTAAATTGGCAGTAAACAAATAAAATTAGTACGAAAGTAATACGATATTTATCTATTTTGATGTATTTAGTAGGCAGATGGTTGCCCTGTTATCCACTACCCTATTCCGACAAAAACTCTTTAAAATTTCCTTCTTGAAAACGAGGTGCAACCTCCAGTCCAAATTTATTTTTCCTTTTTTCATCTTTCCAGGTAATTTTTAAACCTAACTGATTAACCAATTTAAAACTATCATATCTAAACGGTATCGAACAAAATAAGTAATCCTGATTGGGAATATCACGTACAAAACGCAGTAATTGATTTGCTATATAATAGAGATTATCATTACAATCTGCTGTAAGATCAAAAGCAAAGAAAATGGATTTATTTTGAGTTTTATAATTTACTAGGTCATCAACAGTTAATTCAATATCAGACATCTTCCTGCCTTTTAATTTTTCATAAGAAGATTCCTTTATAGGAAAGACCAAAGTGTGTCCTGAATAATAACCTGAGTCATCTTCAATTATCAGATTCATCTCCGGAAGAAGTTTAATTGACTCTCTGATAACATTTGCAACATTTTTTAAGACAGGTTTATGAAATTGCATATGCCTAATAATGTTATCAATATCATTTTCATAGTCAATGGTTCTCACTCTCTTGGTTTCAATATCCATATGAGCTTTAAACCATAAAGCTTCCGGTAAGGTATTGGTTAGTTTTGTTAACGAATATTTTCTGATACTAAAATCATAAAAGGTAGGAATCGGATTACTTGCATTTAAATTTCTTATAAGTTGGTGTGGCAAAAGCGTTTCTTGCACCAAAATATCTTCTTTGTCAGCTTTTACAAGTGTTATATTCTTCTCCCATCTTTGAACTGTTCTGGTATCCACATTTAAATTAACTGCTAAATCAGATTGTGAAATATTTTTGATTTTACGATAGTCGGTTAGAAGCTCACCTAAGGAAGTGTATTTTTTCATAAGGGGTTGAATATTAAAGTAAAATTACTGAAAATATTTCATTATAAAAACAAAAGAATATCGGACATAACATGTCGTGTTATATTCTATGTATGCTTGATACATTTGTAAAGAATTAATTTTTAAACAAAAATATACATCCAGAATTGATATATCGAATATTAGATTAGACACTATTTAGATTAGTCAATTAGGGAGATTATCTCAATCAATTTGGTTTTTATGAAGATTAGTAATACTGAGGGGTTATAAAAAAATACTGGTCAAAGAATTGAATGAAGTAGAAAGCCGATTGGTTGGGATTAATGAAATAAATACAATTAAGATATGATTATAGAAAAACTTTCAAAAATTGAAGCGGCAGCAAAATACAATATCTATAATGAGTATAGAAAAATTGAAACAATTACAGGATTTAAAAAACTTCTAAATCAGATAGATTTTTCTACTGAAGTAGTTCCTATTGAAGATAATGAAAAACTAACTAATTTACTTACTTCCTTAAAAGGAAAACAACTAAGTAGCATTGAAACTAAATTGGTTGAGGAAATACTTGAAGAACAAAACTTGAACACAAAAGAAATAAAAAAGTGTTTTGCTCAATTGAAAAAGGATTATCCGGGAGCAGCTAAGCAAATAAGAATGTTAGAAACTAAGTTGTTTTTAATGAGATTGGAGGATGAAATTAAGCTAACTGATTGATAAGATAATAAATAATATTAAAACCAAATAGAATGAAAAAACGTATAATTATTTTGACGGCAACGCTGTTCATTACACTGACAGTAAAAGGGCAGAACTTATTCTTCATTGGCGAAGAAAGTTAGCCTTGTACCGAAACTATTCATTTTTTTGACTTTCAAAAAACACACTTTTTACATTAATAAATGGTAACGAGCAACTAATCTCTTTTAAACGAATTGGCAGGCAGGCATAATATTTAAACTTACATCTCTACATCCTCATTAACTTTATCAAAACAAAATTAATCCAAATGATTAATCTAGTTTATAAAATATATTAAAAAAATTACGGATTGTTCATTCATTAAAGCATTTGATAGCTATAATTCAAAAGTTTAAATTAAATGTAGTGATGTGTGTTTTACTTATTAAACCAATATGTTAATTTTAGAGTAAGTGACCAACTTCTTCCTGTATAAGGTGCAAGTAATTGATTATTTGTATATACAAGATATAAATCTGAAGCAGGTTTATAACGCCATTGTAACCGCGAGTTTAAATTGAAGTTTTTAGATTGCTCGTTATACTGAAATAAAGTGGAAAAAAACAGTTTATTGGTAAATGTAATATCTATTTCAGAGCCTATTAACCAAAATTCGGTCGTATTCCAAGGTTCAGGCATGCTAATATAATTATAACTTATATTAGAACTAAGACTAACATAAGGTTGAAAACGATATCCTAATTCATTAGTGATACTATACCAATTTCCATCTTCATAATAACCACCTATACGACCTCCAATAGTATAAGTAAACATACTTTGTGGTTTAGATTCATAATTCAATCTCACAGCATTCCAGTTGTGTTTTGATCCGGCAGGAAGTTCCGGTTTACCTGAACCTGTTGGGTCAAAAGGTTCTTGTAGCTCTACATACTCATCAATTAATGTCATATAAAATGAACTTCGATTTTTAAAATTTATAAAATATTGAAGTAAGTTAAGATTATCTGTTCTTTCCATATCTTCATTGAAAAAGTAAAAAGTACTCAATTTTGGACCATGACTTTGGATCTTACTATTCTTTGGGTAAAATAAATAACCTAAAAAGGAACTCGTTTTTATATAACCATTTCTAGGTACGAAACCAACTTCTGCCCTATAATTTTCTCCTACTGATTCTTCTTGAATTCCCCAATTCCAATTCTGGCTCTTATATTCAATGTTAGCTGCTTGCGTAATTCCATTTCCTGATTCATCCGGAGAAAATGACTTAAACAAAAAGGCTTTTCCTGTCCATAAATTATTAAAAGATGC
>DAOVYZ010000369.1 GCA_030635365.1 Bacteroidales bacterium | reverse complement strand
TTCAAATTCTTCTTCAATATCTTTATAAATTCTGTGATTCTTTTCAGGAAATAAAGCATTAATGATCTCAAAATGATACGATTTTAACTGATCAAATTTCCCCAAACACTTATCCTGATCACAAAATGAAAGGTCTAAGATTTTTTCAAGAGCATTTGTAGTTTTTCCAAATGCAGAAACCACTATTATAAGTTCTTCCGGATATTTTTTTACAATATTAAATAAATTCTCAACTCCTTTCGAATCTTTTACAGATGCCCCTCCAAATTTAAAAACAATCATACTTTTCTTATCTATTTTTTGAATGACAAAAGCTTACAAATTTACTATTTCTTATTTGCTTAACCGTTATAAAAATCAATAAACTTTACCGTTGTATGATTTTTTCAATATTTTCTTCTTATTCAGAAAATAAGCTTATTTTTGCATTAGTTTTCAAATATTAGTAGCAATTATTGTTACTTCAAATATTATATAACTCTTTAAATACTATTTTAATGAAAGGCTATAATATAACTACCTTAAACGAGTTCATTATACGTCGTCAAGCTAATATTCCATATGCAAAGGGTGAACTTTCAAATCTACTGCATCATATTGGCATTGCAGCTAAAGTTGTACATAAGAAAGTAAATAAGGCAGGCCTGGTTGATGTACTGGGCGAAGCAGGGGAAGTAAATATTCAGGGTGAGAATCAGCAAAAACTTGACGTTTTTGCTGATATGCAATTTACCGCTGCCCTACTCAATAGTGGAGAATGCTGTGGAATAGCCTCTGAAGAAAACCAGGAAATTATAACATTTGACGATGAACTATCCCTGGATGGGAAGTATATTGTTTGTATGGATCCACTAGATGGTTCATCAAATATTGATGTAAATGTATCCATAGGTACCATTTTTTCAATATATAGAAGAATTTCTCCCAGAGGAGAAAAAGCCCAATTAATCGATTTTCTTCAAGAAGGGAATAAGCAAATTGCCGCAGGATACATTATATATGGTTCATCTACTATGCTCGTATATACTACAGGTATGGGTGTAAATGGTTTTACCCTGGACACAGGAATTGGTGAGTTCTGCCTCTCTCATCAAAATATTAGAACTCCGGATATGGGTAAAATATATTCATTAAATGAAGGCAATTATAACAAGTTCCCTGATGGTGTAAAAAAATATATTAAATATTGCCAAGAAAAAGATGACAATACAAAACGCCCTTACTCTGCCAGGTATATTGGTTCTCTTGTTGCTGATTTTCACAGGAATTTGTTAAAAGGAGGAATTTTTATATATCCTGAAACAGCAAGTGCTCCAAATGGGAAATTAAGATTATTGTATGAATGTAACCCAATGGCATTCATTGCCGAACAGGCCGGTGGAAAAGCAACAAATGGATATTTAAGGATTATGGATATAAAACCAGACACATTACACCAACGTGTTCCTCTTTACACTGGATCAAAAATTATGGTTGAAAATGCTGAACAATTCTTAATAGAATGCAGTAATTAAACAATTCAAATAATTTAGTTATTAATTGGGTAGTTGTTATTTTCAACTACCTTTTTTATTTTTATCTTTGCCCGGCTTTGGAAATTAAATTATTAAATAAAATTCTTCGAGAACATTCAAAAATTAATGAATGTACTAAGTTAATTAAAGAAGAAAATAAACTCTTTTTAAATAATCTCATTGGCTCATCAAGAAGTCTTTATATTTCAAATATTATTCATAATCTCAACACAACGCATATTTTTATATTGCCAGATAAAGAAGAAGCGGCATATTTTCAGAATGACTTAGAAATGATATCTGAGAAAAGGTCTACATTCTTTCCAACATCCTTTAAAAGATCCATCTTGTATGGCCAAGAAGATAGTTCAAATTTATTACTAAGAGCAGAAACCTTACAATTGTTAGCAGATAACAAACAGATAATAATTGCAACTTATCCTGAAGCAATAATTGAGAAGGTAATACCAAAAGAAGATCTCATAAGCTCAACTTTAAAATTATTTGTTGGGGAAAAGGTTACTATTGATTTCATCGAAGAAGTATTACAGGAATACGGATTTCAATATGTTGATTTTGTTTATGAGCCAGGACAATACTCAATTCGGGGAAGTATAATTGACATATTCTCTTTTGCTTCTGATGTCCCATATCGTATTGATTTTTTAGGAGATGAAGTAGAAACAATCCGCTCATTCGATATAGAGAATCAGTTGTCTAAAACAAATTTTTCTCAAATCTCAATTCTTCCAAAGATAGTAAATCCTGATATTAACAAAGAAAATCTTGAACAAACAGAATCCTTCTTAAGTTTTATTCCTCAAGACACAATATTATGGATAGAAAATCTTCAGTACTTACTAAATAAAACAAATGACATTCATAAAAAACTTATTGATGATAATAAAGAAAATCAAATTATCGGTAAAAAGGATTTGATTAATTCAATTAATAAACTTAAATGCATCGAATTTGGGCAAACCAGTTATTTCAAACAAACTGAAATTTCATTTAGAACATCACGCCAACCTACATTTAACAAAAACTTTGAATTATTAGGGAATGATATTCTCGAAAATATACAAAAAGATTATACAACCTATATTCTTTCCGATAGTGAAAAACAAATAACCCGGCTCAATACTATTTTTAATGATATTAATCCCGAGATTAAATTTGAAGCAATTTCACAAACCATCCATGAGGGGTTTATTGACCATGACCAGAAGATCTGTTTTTATACTGATCATCAGATTTTTGGCAGATATCATAAATTTAAAATAAAGAATAGGCTCAGTAAAAAAGAACAAATAACAATTCGGGAATTGACTGGATTACACCCCGGAGATTATATTGTGCATATAGATCATGGAATAGGGAAATTTGGCGGATTAGAAAAGATTAATATTAATGGAAAAACACAAGAAGCAATTAAACTTGTATATAAAGATCAAGATACTTTATACTTAAGCATTCATGCACTGCATAAAATAACAAAATATAAAGGGAAAGATTCGGTTCCCCCTAAGATATACAAATTAGGTACAGGTACATGGCAAAAGCTTAAGCAAAATACCAAAAAGAGAGTAAAGGATATTGCCAAAGAATTAATTCAATTATATGCCAAACGAAAGGAAGAGAAAGGTTTTGCCTATTCCCAGGATACTTATCTGCAAGATGAATTAGAATCTTCGTTCATTTATGAAGACACGCCTGATCAGCTATCATCGACTCGTTTAGTTAAAAACGATATGGAATCTGAAACCCCTATGGATCGACTAATTTGTGGCGATGTTGGTTTTGGAAAAACAGAAATTGCCATAAGGGCTGCTTTTAAAGCTGTTACTGATAGTAAGCAGGTAGCAATTCTTGTTCCTACTACCATATTAGCCTTACAGCATTACCAAACATTTAAACAAAGACTAGCAAATTTCCCTTGCAATATAGAATATTTAAGCAGATTAAGGACACGAAAACAACAAACAGAAACCATCAAGAATTTAGCCGAAGGGAAAACTGATATTATCATTGGTACACATAAGTTAGTCGGTAAAGAAATAAAATTCAAAGATTTAGGATTATTAATAATCGATGAGGAACAAAAGTTTGGAGTAACTGTTAAAGAAAAACTAAAAAACCTAAAAGTTAATGTTGATACTCTGACATTAACTGCTACTCCTATTCCAAGAACCCTGCAATTCTCTATGATGGGAGTACGAGATCTATCCATCATTAACACACCTCCTCCAAACAGATATCCAATTGTAACGGAACTTCACACTTTTAATAAAGATATAATCAAAGAAGCTATTGAATATGAATTTCAACGAAATGGCCAGATTTTCTTTATCCATAACCGGGTACAAAATATAGGTGAAATTGAAAAGTTAATAAATAATCTCTGTCCGGAAGTACGAACTGTAATTGCTCACGGACAAATGGAGGGTTCCAATCTTGAAAAAGTAATGCTTGATTTTATTAACTACGATTATGATGTATTAATTGCTACAACCATAATTGAATCAGGATTAGATATCCCCAATTCCAATACCATGATAATTAATAACGCTCAAAATTTTGGATTAAGTGATCTTCATCAATTACGAGGCCGTGTTGGACGATCAAATAAAAAAGCATTTTGCTATTTAATAGCTCCACCCCTTACTTCGGTAACACAGGAAGCACGAAGAAGACTTAAAGCAATTATCGAATTCTCTGAACTCGGCAGTGGCTTCAATATTGCCATGCAGGATTT
>DAOVYZ010000059.1 GCA_030635365.1 Bacteroidales bacterium | reverse complement strand
CCGGCCAAAAAGCTTTTCGCGCTAAATGAAACATAATAATAGAATCCTTCCCTCCGGAAAATAGCATACAAGGATTCTCAAACTGAGCCACTACTTCTCTTATAACATAAATTGACTCTGCTTCTAATTCTCTTAAGTGATTTATTCTGTATTCCTTATCCATATGTATACAATTACCGGTAAAGACTGCAAAATTAATCAATTTTATGTTCTATCCTAGGCAAAAGTTTATCTAAAATTCTTTGAACTGATTCACCAATCGTTAATTCCATTGTTTTAATTTCAACTGTAGGATTCTGAGGTTCTTCATACGGAGAATCTATTCCGGTAAAATTCTTAATTAACCCTGCTCTTGCCTTTTTGTATAATCCTTTTTCGTCACGTTCTTCGCACACTTCAATCGGAGTATTAATATATATCTCAAAAAAATCTTTTTCTCCTACAATATTTATTGCCTGCCTTCGTATTTCTTCTGTTGGAGATATAAAACAATTAATTAAGATTACTCCTCCAATCATAAATAATTTAGAAACCTCTGCGATTCTTCGAATATTTTCTTTTCTATCTTCTTGGGAAAACCCAAGGTTATTATTAATACCTGTCCTTACATTATCTCCGTCAAGTAATTTTGTTAAATACCCTCTTTTATGTAATTCAAGTTCCAGCTCTTTTGCAATAGTAGTTTTCCCGGATCCTGATAAGCCTGTTATCCAAATTACAATTGATTTATGCCCAAGTAATTTTTCCTTATCCTCTCGCCTTAATATCTTGTTGAATATTGGATGTATATTAGAATTCTCTTTTAACATAAAACTATTTTTTTCTGAAACATCAAAGATAAAAAGAATTTTAAGAACCTGCTTAATTTAATTCCCCCATTGATAGGACAGATCAAATATAATTATGGCCATTACCGTAGAATAAGGGCAAAAGCAGGTACCACAGAAGAAATACAAGGAAAAGAAAATCAATCAATTAAAAAGGAAAATAGCACTTCTTGAAACTGCATGATGAAAAGAGGCTTCTATGTTGTAAAGCAAGTACACCAGCCTGCCGGACTAATGGCAATTAGTTAAAGAATATTCACCCTCTGCCCTACGGGCATCTCCCTCAAGGGAGAACTAATCGGGCTGTGTCCTCCCTTGAGGGAGGTAGTCGAAGACCGGAGGGTGAAAAATAAAAAAGTCTTAACTTATTAGCATTGGACTGCCGGACTGGCAGGTTACCACCTTCGAAGACGGTGGTTTTTATATGTTTAAAAAAAAAGAGGCTGTATCTCTTTACAGCCTCTTTTAATCTATTTAATAAAATAATTTAATATAAATTATTTTGATAATTTTAATGTGAAACTTCCAAATGAACCTGCACCTACTGTATGTTCAAGACTTAGACTAAAAAAGCCCGCACAATAAAACATTGTACCTGTACCTTGAACAGATCCTAATCCATAACCAAACCAATCATCTGCAGCACTTTGATAAGCAACTGTACATACATTGTCAGATGGATCAACATCAACAACAAGGTCATAACCAGCACCAAAAACATCCTTCATAGTAAATTGGTTTTCAGTTGTCCCTGTTTCAATAACAATACTTGCAGCTGCAGGAATGTAGAAATCACTTACAGTTGTAGTCCACGTTCCTGCCATTCCACTTTGTTCATAGCTATCTCCTGGGCAACCAATTGCAAAGTCAAACAAGAAACAATCCCTATAACCTGAATTTGGATCAAACGTTTCAAACCTGGTCTGACCATTAGGTACATAAACAATTGAAGTGTCATTTCCTTCTATAACTTCTTCAATTTCGGGTTCCTCAGCATAATAAACTTCTCCATCTTTATTTGTAACTGTACCTTCAAAGAAAAAAGCATCTCCAAAATCAATATCAGCAACAGAAGATATAGAATCAAGAGCTGATACAAAATCTGCAGCAGTAAAATTAATTTCTAGTGGGAAACTCGTATAAGGCCCAAAATCTGCAGTATCTGTTCTAACACCTGATAAAACACCGTATACGAAATATTCATAGCTGACAACATTACCAGTAGGATCTACCAGTGTACCCTGAAAAACCAAATCTGCAACTGTATTAGTGCCTATAACAGCATCCATAGGGTCCTCAAAATAGAGAAAACCACCACCTTGTTTTAAATCATTAAGAGGATTTAAATCTTCGTCGGTACATGAATTCATTGCGAATATTACAAGACCGAATATACTTAATATAAAAAAAATCTTTTTCATAGTAATCTTAATTTAAAGTTGTTGAACCATCATCCCAGAATACTCTTTCTGTAACAATACGCTGACTTATATTCTTATTTAATTGTACTGCATTAGCAGGATATTGGAAAGTTCTTGGGAAAGCTCCTGATTCACGAACAGGTGCCTGAATGTCTGAAGGATATCCTGTTCTTTTATAAGCATTATAAGCTTCCATTCCATTTCCAAATAGAGCGAGGAAGTATTCTTTAATTACAATGTCAAGCGGATTCGATGCCGCATCATAATTAGCAAGTGCCTCCGTAACATAGTTATCAATTTTGTAATCAGTAATTAAATGTACAGTATCAGTTGCTGCTGGGTGTGCAGCTCCAAAATCCCTTACTTTAGCCATTGATGTTCTAATTCCTTGCTCAAAATGCGCTCTAGCAGTCATTCCACTTGCAACACCTAGTTCTAGTACAGCTTCAGCAAGCATAAAATCAACGTACGAATATAACATTATTGGAAAAATACCGGCGCCTCCTAAACCTGCATCTGAAGTAACAGTTGCAAATTGAGTAGTATCAAGTTCACCACCCGCAGGATATACGCCAAATGTTGTTCTCAATTCACCATCCGGAGGAACACCTTCATCATCACTATGATCCCTACCCCAATAGAGTCCACCGATGTAACAATAATCAAAACCTAAACCGTCACAAGGCAAATTATCTCCTGAAGGTGCATCAGGTGTCTGTCTGTAGAAATAATATCTCATACGAGGATCTATATCGGTTTTTTCATTATACATCGCATTCATGTACCAATTTGACATATAGTCACTAGAACCACCAGCACTGTAATTTGCTTTAAAGTCAGGGTGGCGGCTGTCTGGATTAGTCGCGCTTGATGAGTACTGCCACTGCATATCACCAGCTGTTGATTGAATATAATTACCTGAACTTAAAATAGCATTAATTGCTGTTGTAGCCGCTGATGCATCAGTTAGCCTTAAATTGAGGTACATTTTCATCTTAAATGAATTAATAAAATTAATCCAATTACTACCACTACCGTTATAGAAGAAATCGCTTGGATAAGCTTGTGGTGTTTCTCCAAAATGAACAATTGCTTCGTCTAAATAAGTAAAAGCTACATTATAAAGTGCTGCATCATCATCGACAGCAGGATTGAAATTATCAGCCCCCTGAAGAGCTTCAGTCCAAGGTATATCTCCGAAATGATCAACAAGATTTACCAATGTCATGGCCATAACTGTCTTAGTTATCCCTAAATGGTGATCATATCCTTCAGTTCCTTCCAATATGTCTAGTACAGCTTTACCATTATTAAATACTTCTTCATAAGCATATCTCCAAAGTCGATCCACACTAGTTGCAGTAAGATCAGTAAAAGTTCCTGTATATGCACCGAACATAGCCTTCATTCGAATTATTTCCATACCGGCGGTATTAAGACCAGGTTCATTTTCAAACTTATCACCGGCAGTCACATTTTGATAAAACAATTGAACCTGATTTAACAGATAGTCTACCTCAACCTGTTCGGCTGTTAGGCTGTTGGGATCTTCCAATTGATCCAAATCACAGCTATTTATTCCTACAAACAGCAGTGATATTGCCATCAATACAATATATTTTATATTTTTCTTTTTCATCCTAATCATGTTTTTTGATTAGAAATTAACTTTTAATGTAAATGCAAACTTCTTAGCACTTGGAGTTGCACCAAATTCGAGACCCATTCCATTTCCAACACCAGTACTTAGAGTTTCAGGGTCAAAGTTGGTGTGCTCAGGAACATTAGGTGCATGATACCATAGGTTTTGTCCGGATAACATTAATGTTAAACCAGTAAATGGTGTTTTATCCAAAAAACTTGAAGGGATATCATATCCTACTGAGATCTCTCTTAATCTAATCACACTTCCATCAAATATTCCTTGTCCACTTGGATCCACAAAGTTAAGGAAGTATACTTCGTTCGCTCCTAACTGAATGTTGTTTTGAATAGGATTCCCATTTTCATCGGTAAGGACTTCTCCAGTATTTGGATCAGCCAATACACCAGGAATTACATACATACCATCTCTATCTTCTGTATCCTTAGTTACACCTCTTCGTAATAATTGTGTAATTGTCTGCCCATAGAAATCACCACCATGAGTATAATCAAGTTGAGCTGAAAGTGTAATGCCCTTATAACTTAATGTATTTATAGTTGTCCATTTCCAATCTGGATTAGGATTTCCAATAATTTCATTGTCTAATCCCAAATCTTCACTGTCTATGATAGTTCCGGTTTCAGCGTTAATTAAATAATTTCCGTTATCATCCTTAGCGGCAAAGTTACCTTTTATAACTCCTAATGGTTCTCCCTTAATGGCAAAGTTACCAAGGTTAGAAAATCCAGCAAATTGAACTTCTCCTTCCACTTCAACAACTTCAGAACGATAGGCGGTAAAAATGTTATCCATTTTCCATCTAAATCCACTATTATCAACAGGTACTATTCCTAAATTGATCTCCACACCTTTGTTATCAACACGTCCAAGGTTAGTATATGTTCCATCGTATCCGGTTGATGGATCCAAATCCTGATACACTATTTGATCATCTGAAATCTTGTAATAAACGGTTGCTTCAATATCAACTCTGTGGTTAAAGAAATAACCTTCAAAACCGAATTCATACTCTTTGTGCAATTCCGGCTTTAGATTAGGATTACCCAAGGTATTTCCCATTGAAATGGAAGGATATGAAGTGGTTCCATCATTATAAGCCGTTGGGTTAGGTGAAAAATAATCACGTGTAGAATAGGCTGGAGGGAAACCTGCAGATGTTGCATATGCAGCTCTCACCTTCATAAAATTGATATTATTATTACCTTTTAGTGCTTCTAATGCAGAAGTGGGCAAGAATGACATTGATATACCAGGATAAAATAACGACCTATTTTCTTTCTCAACAGTAGAAGTCCAATCATTTCTACCGTTTAATGTTAAATATACATAATCGCGATAATCAAAAGTCATTTGACCATATGCTCCAATCTGTTCCTCTCTTACTAGCCTATCAAGAGCAACGTCTGTTGAAGGATCTATATTTGAAGAACTTTCAAAATTATCGTGTCTGAAAATATCGAATATGACCTGTTGGGTACTTGCAATACCAGTACGCTCCCATTCATCCATACGTATCTGAACTCCAATTGTTGCGGACATATCAATATCACTTGTTATCTCAAGTTTGCTAAGGTCCATCATCGCATTATGGTTCCAAATAGTATTGTTAACTATAGCTGTTCTCAAGAAACCCTGAGAAGCTTGATCGTTTGATACACCACCTTTGTTAATGTAAAAGTTTTGTTCTTCATTGTATGTGTCAAGACCTGCTTGATAAGAAACAGATAAGAAATCGGTTATATCATAAGAAACTTTGGCGTTACCATAAAACCTTTTGGTGAAACTTTCACTTCCTGAATTATTAAGTAACCAATAAGGGTTATCCTGATCTGCTCTATAATAAACATTTTCGCCTGTGAAAGGATCCTCATAAGGTAAGTTGTTTAGGTCAAGGTTTCTTGGGATAAACCATAAGCGCTGCATAATACTAACTGCATTATTCGCATTATTTGCTGCAAATGGAGGTGACTTATAATCTGTTTGAGCGTAGTTCATACTACCGCTAAATTTAAACTTATCGACTTTATAATCTCCACCTACACCTAAATTAAGTTTATTAACTTCATTCATAGGAATCATACCTTCTTCATCGGTATACCCAACATTGAAATTAAGACTTCCATTTTCAAATCCATTACTTATTCCAACATAAGTGTTTTTTCCATATCCATCCTGGAAGAAATCTTTTACATTATCCTCAACAGCTTCGTAATCAATAAAAAGATCTTGGTATTCAGGGAATGAACTGGCAAATTTATTTTGATTATAATGGTGTCGTACAGTGTGGCCTTCAGAGAATTTACCACCCCAGTTACCAACATAGCCTACATTAATGGCATTGTTACCTCCTTGTCCGTACGTATTTTGGTAATCAGGCAAGTTTGCCACCTGGTTTAGATAAAATGATTGATTAACATTGACTTCCAAACCCTTAGCTTTGGTTCCAGATCCAGTTTTTGTAGTAATGATGATAACTCCATTTTTACCTTGTTCCCCATACAGTGCTGAAGCGTTAAGGCCTTTTAGAACATTTACGCTTTCGATATTGTTAGGATCAATGTCCAAAAATCTACTTGAAAACATATTTTGGTTTCCACCTCCACTTGAAAAACCTCCTATGCTGTTTGTTCCAGCGTCAAATGGAATTCCATCAACAACAAATAATGGTTGATTACTACCATTAATTGAGGACATACCCCTTATGGTTATGGAAGAGCCTGCACCAACAACACCTGCATTCTTAACAATATTTACACCGGCTACTTTACCAGTAAGTGAGGATGCAATGTCAATTTCGGGTTTATTTTGGATTTGGTCAGCTCCAACTTCACCAACGGAATATCCAAGAGCCTTTTTCTCTCGTTTAATACCAAGAGCAGTTACAACAACCTCGTCCATTTCAAGAACTTCGGTTTCCATTGCCAGGTCAATTACAGAGCGGCCATTGATTACTTCTTCTTGAGTTTTCATACCTACAAAACTGAAAACCAATGCTTCAGTAGTTGAAGGAACCGACAAGCTGTATTTACCATCAATGTCAGTAGTTGTACCAATAGTGGGATTACCCTTTACCACAACCGATACACCGGGAATAGATAAACCGTCTTCAGTGCCGGTTACCGTTCCCGTAATTTGCATTTGTGCTGCAGCTTGAAAAACAACAAACAACAACAATGCAAGAAAAATTGTTACTTTTTTCATAGATTAAAATTTTAGGTTCATAAATAGTTATAAAAATATTCTTCCCCGCTAATGTATAAAAAAAATAGAATATACAAACAATCTACACCTAAATAAAATTAACTTTTTTTAACATATGGGCCCTTTTTCATCAATTACTTGCCAATTATCGATAAATAATATATTAGGTATAGACTAACACTTTTAGTTAGAACATCGTGTTAAATACCACAATATAAAATACTATTTAGCAATACTTTAAAACAAAAAAAGAGGGTAAGTAAACTTACCCTCTTTACACGAAAAACTGACTCTATATTTTACTATTTACAATAGACAATATCTCTTTTTCTAATTGTTCTGTTTTTTTATCAATTTCATTCGCTTTTTCGCTAACGGTTCGTACAAAGGTTTTGTCTTCCAAGTCTCCGGAATTGATTTTTACATTTAAGAATGCCCCTTTAACACATGACCGTAAAGCTAATGCCCCTACTCCTGCATCCGAAACTGAATTTGGATTGCCAATTTCTGCCATTGCCTTAATAACTTCCATTGCTTTATAAGCTACTTCCATAACCTTTAACGGGACCAGAATCGCATTTTTAGTTGCATCCTGAATTGCTTCTTTACGAATTACTTTTTCCTGATCTGTTTTCTTTGGTAAAGAAAAGGCATCCATTATCTTATTAAAAGCATCTGTATCCTCATCAACCAATCTTACTAATTCTGATTGATATTGCATACCTTTTTCCGCCCAATCAGAAAACTCTTCCCATTTATCATCCCAGCCTCGTTTATGAGAAGACAAATTTGCTACCATCGTACCTAATGCAACTCCCATAGCCCCCATGTATGCAGAAACAGAACCTCCCCCGGGTGCAGGCGACTCAGAAGCTGTTTCGTCAGTAAATTCAGTAAGTGTAAAATCTACTAATTTATTTTTCTTACTTTCTGCTTCCAGTTTATATTCTATAATCTTTTCTTCAGGTTTGAATTCATATAAATCATCCAAGCCCATCGACTTAATCGCTATTTTTATGATTTCCTTTTCAGGTATTCCAACAGAACGTTGCTGCTTTCTTAAAAAATATTTACCTGCATCAATCATTGCTTGTAATGGTATCAATCCAACCAGCTCTGAACCACTAACACGTATTCCTCTTTCATTAGCCCTTCTATATACTTCGTCAAATGCAATATGCACCGGTGTAACACTTATGTTGGTTAAATTCATAGAAATTTGAGCAACCCCATATTCATCAATAAACCATCCAATTGCTTTAACACACTTTAATGCTCCGGGCACCCATACTTTATTTCCTTTTTCGTCCAATACTGGTTTTCCTGTAATTGGATCTCCTTCCATCTTAACTCTACCTTTTTCACGAACATCGAAAGCTATTGCATTAGCCCTGCGCGTAGATGTAGTATTTAAATTAACATTATATGCTACCAGGAAATCTCTTGCCCCGACAGCTGTTGCCCCTGCTTTTGCATTAAACTCATCTGGCCCAAAATCCGGTTTCCATTCCTGATTTGTAAGTTTTTCTTTTAATCCTTCATATTCACCAGAACGGCAATTTGCTAAATTCTTTCTTTTATCTGTTTGAGCAGCATTTTCATAACAGTATATCGGAATTTTTAATTCTTCGCCTATACGTTTTGCAAGCTTTCTTGCATATTCAACTGTTTCTTCCATCGTAATTCCTGCAACAGGAACTAATGGGCAAACATCAGTTGCTCCAAAGCGAGGGTGAGCTCCTTTATGATTTCTCATATCTATTAGTTCAGAAGCTTTTTTTACTGCTAAGAATGCAGCTTCGCAAACCTCATCAGGAGTTCCAACTATTGTTACAACAGTCCTGTTAGTAGCTTTTCCAGGATCAACATCCAAAAGGCTTACTCCTTCAATAGATTCTATTTCATTTGTAATCTGTTTGATTATATTCATATCGCTCCCTTCACTAAAATTGGGAACACATTCTATTAATTGTTTCATTATTTTATGCCTTTAATTTTTACTATAATCTAATCTTAAATCTCTAATAATATATTTTAGCAACTTACAATTAAAATTAATTATTAATGCAAGTTTTTTATTAGAAATTCTTAAATAAGTTAATGTCTGTGCAAAATGAACCGGTGCTAATGCCTCAATTGATTTTACTTCTACAATAACTTTATTTCTATGTAATTCAAGGGCTGCACCAATAACCTTATACGACAATTCATTTTCATCCATTTCATCAAACTTTTGCGATTTTTGCGTGAAATACTTTGCACACTTTGCGTGAAAGATATAACGAAGTTATGCTGGCAATTCTATGGATACCTAATGCTATTAATCTTTTTGACTTTTGTAAGTTTACAATTATGCATAATAATCAATTTACACCTTTAAAAATACTTCTAGTATATATTATTACGCCAAGTTACACTAAGAATCGCTAAGTTACGCTAAGAATTCTTTGAGAAACTTTGTGAAAAACTTTGCGCATCTTTGCGTAATAGCTTTTATAAATTATTAACAAATCGTTTTATTCCATCTTTAAGCAATGGTACATTAAAATTAATTAATAGCCCTAACTTATAGTTTCCTAATTTTAAATATGTCAATATTTGGGCTTCATGAACATCAATAATAGAATCAACCGTCTTGATTTCTACAACAACTTTATTCTCAACCAGTAAATCAATCCTATAACCATGATCTAATTTTATATCTTTATAGACTATTGGCATTGGTTTTTCTTTTATAACACCAAGTCCTGCTTTTTTTAACTCAAAAAACAAACATTCCTGATATGCTGATTCTAAAAGCCCGGGGCCTAAAGTTTTATGTACTTCAATTGCCTTACCTATTATTATTTTAGAAAGTTCATTTTCTGTCATTACTCAATTTATTTAATTATTTTTCCGTTTAATATAACCTGGTCAATTAAATTACTTGTATATGCATAAGGCATAAACTCATAAGTAGGAATTTCTTTTGTAATAAATAAATTGGCTTTTTTCCCTTTTGCAATACTTCCTAATTCTTCACTCACTCCCATTGCATAAGCTCCATTTATTGTTGATGCATAGATAACTTCTTCGGGCAACATTCTTAATTTGATTGTCCCTAATGACATTATAAATTTCATGTTTCCTGAAGGCGATGAACCGGGATTATAATCAGATGCTAATGCAACCGGTAAGCCTGCATTGATCATATTTCGTACCGGTGGATCAATCATTCCCAGAAAAAATGCAGCTCCCGGCAATAATGTGGGCATAGTTTCAGATCCAAGAAGTGCTTTTATTTCCTCTTCTCCCGTATATTCCAAATGGTCAACAGACAATGCGTTGTGTTTTACCCCCACCTGAATCCCACCTGAATAATCTAATTCATTAGCATGAATTTTTGGCCTTAAACCATATTTTGTTCCAGCCATTAATATTCTATCTGTTTGTTCAACGGTAAAAAAACCTTTATCGCAAAATACGTCAATATAGTCTGCAAGTTCTTCCACTGCCACCCGTGGAATCATCTCGTTAATAACTATG
>DAOVYZ010000147.1 GCA_030635365.1 Bacteroidales bacterium | reverse complement strand
TATACCACCTGAAGTATGTATATCCGGGTTAAACTTTTCCTCACGAACCCCATACACACTATCATTCAATGGATATAAAATCTTATAATAAATAGGTTTCAATAAAGCAATTTCAGGGCCGATAGAATAAAAATATCTTACAGCAACACTTCCTGGGCCCCGTTTTGTATATATTTCTTTTTGTTTTCCAAATCCTATACGCAAATCAAAAACGTAATTCAATTTACCAAAAACAAAAGATTCTGATGCTAGAAAAGAGGATGACGATTTAATTTCTTTAGGGTGTTTAATTATTGATACATCAACTTCATATAATTTTTTCTCAAAGTAGTTAATTCTGCTTCCATATCTATAACCAACACCCCATCCATTTGTGTTTAAATGAACACCAACTGTTTTTTCGTTACGATAAAAGATTTTTGGAACATTGCCAGAGACATCTTGACAATATGTCTCAGAAAATAAAATTAAAAGGAAAAATGCAAAAAATGTCGATTTTAAATTCATAAAATAAAAAACTGTCTCAAAAGTAAAAATAATAAAATTGAGACAGATACGTAGGTAAAAACTTAGATAATACTAAAAATTTAACCTAAGTACTTACTAAGCATTAACTTCTGCTTGCTCTACTTCTACCTGGCCATAAGCTGGGCAATCCTTATTTTTACAAGAGCTCAAAACAGCCAAAACAAAAAGAGACAATAATACTGCTACAATAAACTTTTTCATAGTTGTCAAATTATTAATTATTTTATGTGTATTCTCAAAATAAAAGATGCAATATAATAAAATTTAGCCTTTCAGTTTGTTATTTATTTAATTTATCTAAAATAAATATTCTACGTTTAAATAATATTTGATAGCATTCCTTAAACCGGCTACCTTTTACTATCCATCACACCTACGCGAAAGGTTAGTTTTTTATTTACAATACATCAAGTAGTAAGAACCTTAAACTATACAAATATACGCTTTGATTATTCAATAGTTTCTTTATTAAAAAAATAATTCAGTACGTTTATCAACGAAATTCATATGTTTATCAAATTTAATAAAAAAACCAGGAATTATCAATCCCTGGTTATAAAACATCATTTTATTATTAATTGTTCAATCAGTCCAGAACAGGAATCCTACCCGGTGTCCAAGGGCCTTTCGCCTTTTCTATATTATTTTCCAGTCTCTTAATATCAACTGTGGCAATAACTTTTAATTTTTCAATCAGTATAGGTAATTCTTCTTGTATGATCTCATAAGCCATTTTACTTGTACTTGTTATAGCTGATGTAGAGCCTGACTGACCCCATATTATGTAACGCAACCTTGTATATAATGGAACAGGCCTTGGAGGTATTTCTTCTGAACTAGCTTTAGCTTCACTACCTTCAAAAACATATAGAATATCATTTAACTCTTTCTCTATTCTTTCAGCTTCAATTAATAATTCATTGCTTGCCTCAGGTGTAACAACTATCGCTTGCTTTAAATGATTTAATTTTCCTATTAATTCCTCATTAAAATCAACCGTACCATACATCACTCGTGCTAATTCTGCAACCTTTCTTTGAAAGTCTACCATTGCTTTTCTGTTTGGTGCCGGAAGAGTTGTGTTGTTTAATAATTTAACTTCAAAGTTCTTATCAGCTAATAACTCTTTTATTTCACCTTTTTCATACATAGAAACTGAGACAGAATACTTTCCAGGCATTACTAACCAAAAACCTCTGCTATCTTTATAAGGGTCAAATTTACCTTTTGATAAATTTATTGGTGAGTTACCTGCGTATTTTAAATTCCAACTAACCTTATTAACTCCTTTTGATGGTTTAATATTCATTTTATTTACAATCTCCCCAGTTTCATCTTTTATAGTAAAAATTAAATACGGAGATATTTCCTTTGCCTCATCTTCTAATTCTTTCCATGTAGGTTGTGGAATTGGTTTGCTATTTTCAAAAAGTTCTTTTTCTTTCTCCTTACGTTTTTCTTTCTCCGTTTTAGGAACCCCTTTTAGATAATAAGTAAAATTTGCTCCAAATTCAGGATTAGGTGAAGTATAATATGTTGCACCTTGCCCGTACTTTTTACCAGTTTGAACATATACTAAAGCATCTTTTATTGGGAATATGTGAAACTCCTTTTCAACTAACGAAGGAACCATTTCTCGCAATGCTGTATAATCATCTAAAATGTAAAAACCTCTTCCAAACGTTGCAATTACAAGGTCACCCTCTCTTTCTTGTACTACCATATCCCTAACCGAAATTGTTGGTAAGCCACTCTTAAGTTGAACCCATTTCTGGCCTCCATTATAAGAGAAGAATACTCCAAATTCAGTTCCTGCAAATAATAAATCTTTATTTACATGATCTTGTTCAAAAGCATGAATCGTTCCATCTTCTGGAAACCCACCGGTTATTACTTTCCATGTTGCACCTTTATCGGTACTTTTTAACAGATAAGGTTTAAAATCATCTCTTTTCCTATTGTCAAATGATGCATAAACTACATTTTCATCATATCGCGAAACATAAATATCACTCACATATGTGTTGGCAGGAATCCCTGGGAATGATTTAATCTTTCTCCAATTCTGACCTCCATCTTCTGTAACAGATATTACTCCATCATCAGTACCTGCATAGATTAATCCTTCGCTTAGAGGAGATTCTACTAAAGAAACTACCATGCCAAATAATGAAGTAGATACATCCTTTACCACCGCATCAGCACTCCAATATTTACCCATAACAGGCCAGGTATTTCTATCTATTCCTGTTGTTAAATCATCACTGATTACTTCCCATGTGTCTCCTCTATTGTCGCTTTTAAAAACAACATTAGCTGCAAAATATAACCTTTTATTATTATGAGGGCTAATTATTAATGGTGTATTCCAATTCCATTTATAAGTTAGTCCACCTTTGGGAGGTTGTGGTTTTATGTATACTGATTCACCACTTTTCTTATCGTACCTATATACATTTCCATACTGATATTCATTATATAAAATATCCGGGTTTTCAGGGTCTATTTGTGACCAAAAGCCGTCACCTCCAATTGTAACTACCCAATCATCACTCGTTACACCTCCACTACTCAAAGTTTTTGATGGGCCAACACAACTATTATTATCTTGAGTTCCTCCCGTTACATTATAAAATGGGTAGTTGTTATCAACACCAACTCTGTAAAACTGTGTTACAGGTAAATTAGAAACTTGTCGATAATTTTTGCCATGGTCATATGTAATATATATACCTCCATCACCACCAATCATCCAATGATTTGTATTACACGGATTAATCCATAAAGCATGATCATCTACGTGGCGTTCTTTCAATCCAAGCCTTTCCCAGGTTTTCCCTCCATCATAAGTTACATGAGAAACTGTTTCTACAGAGTAAACTTTGTCAACATCAACAGGGTCACAATATATCTCATTATAATATTGCCCACTTGAAGCATGGCTACTCATTTTATCCCAGGACTCACCCCTATCTGTTGATCGGTAAAATCCACTATTCTTGTCTGCAGCCTCAATAATTAAATACAGGTAATCAGGATTAACCGGTGAAATTGCTATACCCATTCCTCCTTTATGAACTTCGGGAAGCCCTGATTCTATCTTTCTCCATGTTTTACCTCCATCAGTAGATTTTTGCACACTCGATTCCGGGCCTCCTCCAATTTTCGTATGAACATGCCTACGCCTTTGCTCTGTTGTAACATAAACAATGCTTGGGTCTCTTGGATCAAGTAATACATTATTTACTCCTGTATTTTCACTTATATTCAAAACATTAGTCCAAACAACTCCTCCATCAATTGTTTTATATAATCCTCTTTCACCTCCCGGACCCCATGCTGAACCTTCCGCAGCAGCATATACTATATTTGTATTTGTAGGGTCAATTGCAATCATTCCAATATGACGAGATTCTTTTAGTCCCGTATTTTCCCATGACTTACCCCCATCAATTGATTTATATATACCATCACCATAACCTAATGCACGTTGATGATTATTTTCTCCTGTTCCTGCCCAAACTACATTCGGATTTTTTGGATCCATTGCTAAACTACCTATTGAGTATGCTCCATATTTCTCAAAAACCGGTTCAAAGGTTATTCCATTATTAACAGTTTTCCATATGTTTCCTGAAGCTACTGCTACAAAAAATTCAGATGGTTTGTTAGGATTAACTGCAAAATCGGCTATCCGCCCTGAAGCAAATGCAGGCCCTATACTTCTGAATTTCAAGCCACTTAAAATACCAGAATTAACAGGGCCTTCTTCTTTTTTAGGCTCATCCTTTTTTGCAAAAAGATTAGTTGAACAAAAAATAAAAACAACTAAGAAGAAATGCACTATCAATCTTCGTACATTAAATAGATTATTTTGTAATACTCTCATTTTTATCAAATTTTTGTAATTATTTAGAGTTTTGAATCAAATTTCTAATTTTATAAATGGATAACAGAAACTTCTAATTTAGACTTATACTATCTATAATAGTTTAAATTACAAAACAACCTTGAATGTTAGGATTTGTTGTACTTACTTAATCCTCTATTTACTTAATCTTACCTTATAATCAACAGCAAACTTACCTTTTGAGATCGAAATTAGTTTTCCCTTTAATAGCCTTTTTTTTATTGGAGCAACTTTATCGGTAAACAATATTCCTTTAAGATGATCATATTCATGTTGTATTACTCGGGCTGCAATACCATCATACCATTCATCATAAAAATTAAACAGTTCATCGTAGTATTCTATTCTTACTTTTTCAGGACGAATAACATCCTCTCTCAATAATGGTATACTTAAACAACCTTCATTATAAGGAATATCTTCACCTTCTCTCTCAATAATTTTAGGATTTATAAATACTTTTTTGAAGTCTTTTAATTTAGGTTCATCTTCTTCAAGTGGTGCCCCATCTATAACAAATAAACGAATAGACTTACCAACCTGAGGAGCTGCTAATCCTAATCCATCAGAATAATACATAGTTTCCCACATGTCTGATATAAACTGATCCAATTTTGGATAATCTTTTTTTATTTTCTCAGCAACTTTCCTTAACACGGGAGAGCCGTATATTACAATTGGATATATCATTTTTGAAACCTTGATTTTTGTTCTAAATATGATTGCAATATTATTGTTGCACTAATCTTATCAACTAAAGCTTTGTTTTGTCTCGTTTTCTTTTTAGCACCAGCATCTATCATTGTCTGATGAGCCATTTTTGAGGTAAATCTCTCATCTACCAATTCAATTAACTTTTCGGGGTACATTTTAGATAATTTTTTAACAAATGGATTAATGAACCTAACAGCTTCTGAAGCTTGATTGTTCATTTGTTTAGGATATCCTACTACAATACAAGTTACATCTTCCTTTTTAAAATATTCAGATAAAAATTCCCAAATATCTTTTGAATGTATTGTAGTTAATGAATTAGCTATTATTTGTAATGGATCAGTTACAGCTATCCCTACCCTCTTTTTTCCATAATCTATCGCTAAAATTCTGCTCAAGTCTGTTTAAATTAAGACCTCAAAGGTATAAAAAATACAAACAAATTAGATTTCAGGATTTACTCTTTTTTAGTTTACAATTCCAACATCAATCAACATCTCTTTAAAGTATTGTGTTTATGCAAATTAAAAACAGCTCTAATTAATTGTTACCCCCTTAAGTTATACAACATATTACATTATTTAAATTTTATTCGTATTTTGATCTATATTGTGATCTTAGGCGTATTTTTTTCAAAAGAATTTCATAAACATTTATTTAATTATTAACTTATGTAAAGTTCAGATATATTATTATGAATAAGGAAATAAAATTCAGTTTAGTTTATAGGGATATGTGGCAATCTTCAGGTAAATATGTACCCAGGGTTGATCAACTTAAGAAAATAGCACCGGTTATTATCGATATGGGATGTTTTTCGAGAATAGAAACAAATGGAGGTGCTTTTGAACAAGTTAATTTATTATATGGAGAAAATCCAAATAAAGCTGTAAGAGAATGGACCAGTCCATTTAATGAAGCAGGGATTCAGACTCATATGCTTGAAAGAGCTTTAAATGGAATTAGGATGTTTCCTGTTCCTGCCGATGTGCGGCAATTAATGTTTAAAGTAAAAAAAGCTCAAGGTGTAGATATTGCGAGATCATTCTGTGGCCTTAATGATTATAGAAATCTTGAATTATCTATTAAATATGCTAAAGAAGCCGGTATGATTTCTCAAGCAACACTTAGTATAACACATTCAGATATTCATACTGTTGAGTATTTCATGGGAATTGTTGACAAGGCTGTTGAGTATGGTACCGATGAAATTTGTTTGAAAGATATGGCAGGTGTTGGGCGTCCGGTAACATTAGGTAAGCTTGTTTATGAAATAAAGAAGAAATATCCTCATATATTGGTTCAATATCACGGGCATTCGGGACCAGGTTTCTCAGTTGCCTCAACCCTGGAAGTTGCAAAAGCCGGCGTTGACTATGTTGATGTTGCTATGGAACCATTATCGTGGGGTATGGTTCATCCGGATGTAATTACGATTCAGGCTATGCTAAAAGATGCCGGTTTTAAAGTACCTGAGATTAATATGAAGGCTTATATGAAAGCCAGAGTATTAAGTCAGGAATTTATAAGCGATTTTTTAGGATATTTTATTAATCCTAAAAACAGATATATGTCATCATTACTGGTTCAAGCAGGTTTGCCAGGCGGGATGATGGGTAGTATGATGGCTGATTTACAGGGTGTGCACCAGGGATTAAATCAAACTCTTGAGGCTAATGGGAAAAATCATCTCACAGAAGATGACCTTTTAGTTAAACTTTTCGATGAAGTTATTGAAATTTGGCCTAAACTTGGAAACCCTCCTTTAGTTACACCTTTTAGCCAGTATGTTAAAAATATTGCTTTGTTAAATGTAATGCAAGAGGTTCAGGGTAAAGATAAATTCTCAATTATTGATAATAATGCATGGGATATGATTTTAGGTAAAGCCGGAAATCTTCCGGGAACACTTGCCCCAGAAATTCTTAAAATAGCAAAACAGCAAGGGAAAGAGTTTTACACCGGAACACCTCAAGAAAATTACCCCAATGAGCTTGAAAAGTATAAAAAGGAAATGAAAGAAAATGGTTGGGAATTTGGTGAAGATGATGAAGAACTTTTCGAATTTGCTATGCATGATCGTCAATATAGAGATTACAAATCAGGACTGGCTAAAACCAGATTTAATGAGGAATTAGAAAAACTAAGAGAAAAAACTCATAACCCTTCAAAAGGTAAAAATAAGATTAAAGCAGATCCTAATAAAAAAGATATTGCATCTTCATTTATGGGAAGAATTTTTTATAATCTTAATTACTATATTGAAGAACAAACTATTGAAATTGGAAGCCAGGTAAAAAAGGGACAACGTATTTGTTATATTGAAACCAATTATACTTATGATGAAATTGTATCTGATTTTGATGGAGAGGTTGTTGAAATTTTCTTCAAAAATGGAGATATGGTTTCAAAAGGAGATGTTATTGTAAGATTGAAGTAAAATCAACCTAATTATAACAATATTTATTAAATGAAAAAAACAAAACGAATTGCACTTGTTGCGCATGATAACAGGAAAAAAGATCTTTTAAACTGGGTTGAAAAAAATTGGGGAGTAATATCCAATCAGGAACTTACTTGTACCGGAACTACAGGAAGTTTAATTGAAGCATTATTAACCAAAAAAACCAAAACACCTTTTAAGGTTAAAAAACTTAAATCAGGCCCATTAGGAGGCGACCAGCAATTGGGTGCTTTAATCGCTACCGGTGAAATTGATATTGTAATATTTTTTTGGGATCCAATGCAACCTCAACCACACGATGTTGATGTTAAGGCATTACTCAGAATAGCAGTTTTGTATAATGTCCCAATGGCCTGTAATCGTTCAACAGCAGACTTTATTATTTC
>DAOVYZ010000366.1 GCA_030635365.1 Bacteroidales bacterium | reverse complement strand
TTTAAATTTATCAAAGGAGTTATCCCCTACAAGGCCCGATAATGAATATACAACACAAGAAATAACACGGCATATTGAGAATCTGCCGGAAGAATTCAAAAAACCATTTACTATGTTCTTATCCGGATATAAATACAAAGAAATTGCAGATGAACTAAATCTAAAGATAGGTACCGTAAAAAGTAGAATTTTCTTTACAAGAAAAAAATTAATGGAGAGCTTAAAGGATTTTCAATAGTCGCGTTGCTGTAATAAAAAGTAATTATTAGAGGTTGCCTAAAGGTGTTCGTGAACTCTCTTCGTTGGTGTTTTGCTGAGACTATTTATTCGTTTTGCGAATACCAGGCATAGTAATATTCAATATAAATTTACCTATCTTTAAAATGCAAGTGAAAAAGTATTATAAATGTTATGATTGATTACCATATACATACAAAATTGTCAGATGGAAAGAATACTCATGATGAGATTTTACGAGTAGCTATTGAGTCAGGACTTAAGGAATTAGGGTTTTCTGATCATCTCTGCCTTAATTATCCTAGTTGGGCACTTAAAGAAGCCGATTTTGGTACTATGGAAAATAAAATTCAAGCTTTAAAGGCAAGTAATGGATCTCCCGTAAAAGTTAAATTTGGTTTGGAAGTTGATTATTTGGAGGATAGAGAAGATGAAATATCAGATTTACTACTGAACTTTCCTCTTGATTATGTTATAGGTTCAGTTCATTATTTAGGTGACTGGAATTTCGATACAAGTTCAGATGATTATATAAATAAAGATATAGATCAATTTTATATTGAATATTTCCGGGTAATACAAAAAGCTGCAAAATCAGGATTGTTCGATATTATGGGGCATATTGATGTTGCTAAAAAGTTTAATTATTACCCCTCATATAATTTAAATCCTTATTTTGAAAAAACTTCTAGAATATTTGCTGAATACAATGTCGTGGTTGAGTTAAATACAAGTGGAAGAGATAGATCTTGTAATGAGTTCTATCCTTCTTATGAATTTTTAGGCCATTGTTTCAAAAATAATGTTCCTGTTACTTTAGGTTCAGACACGCATAAAAAAGCAGACATCGCAAGATATTTCCCTGAAGCTATTGCTCTTTTGAAAAAGGTTGGTTATAAAAGACTGGCAATATTTACCTGCCGTAAAAGAAATTTTATCTCTTTATAGATTATTTATTATCAAAAGATTTTAAAAATTTATCTAAAAGAGTTTTTGCTTTCTCGAGATCATCATTTGTAACATATACATGAGCTTCTAAGCCTTGTAATCCACCCCCAAATCCGGCAGCAAGTCCAGAGTTTTGATCATTTTTAATAAGTGATGCTATTTGATTATCTTCTAAAATTTCTTTTAATACTTTGGCATCTATTTCCGAACCTGTAAAAAGTAATGTTAAATCATCATGGCCTGACATATCAATAGTACTTTAATTATAACTGATTTTAAAGATCATAAATATACTATTTCTTTTATTTTCTAAAAATAAAAAAGCTGATAACAATTATTATCAGCTTTAAGTTTAGTTTTTTTCTTTTAGAAATTCAAGTTGACACCCACCCTAAATGAGCTATAATTCAGTTCAAATGTATTTAATTCCATTGTCAGGGGTGGGTTAGGATCATCAGGTTCAAATTTTGCTAAATCAAGTGCCAAAAGTATTTGCGGGTTAAACCTGTTATTATTAAGGCTAAAACCAACTTGAAATCTCGGATTTATTGCATTCCCGGAATATCCCTCAAATTTCATGTTATTATAAAACATCCCTGCACCAACAAGAATACTGCTTTTTCTATTGTAAGAGATAGGTATCATAAAATTAGCCATCATTCCTCCAGAGAACTTATTAAAATTATATGTTTTACTTACTCCACCCGAAATAATTTTAGGCCCCAAAGAATATTCAACAATTGGCTGTAACTCTACAAGATTAGCAAATCGGAAACCAACACCTACGCCTAATGTAAAGTTCATTATTAGATCAGTAGTTCCAAATTCTACACTAGCGTTTGATAAGTCTTCTTTAATGTATTCATTTACATCATCAGCTCCTGTAAAAAAACCAAAATGAACAGATGGAAAGAAATTAACCTCGAAAGGACTTGGTTCATCCTGAGCGATAAGTTTTAAGGATAACATTAATCCTAATAATAAAAAAGTAATATTTTTTCTCATTTTATTAGAGTTTTAGAAAATAATTTAAAAAATAAATTTAAAGATATATTAATTTTTGTTTTTTATGCAAAAAACATGCAGAAATAAATCAGTTAGGTTTAAGGTAAGAAAATGATAATTGAAAAGTGACTCATGTGAATCACATTCTCTCTCAGTTAATGGGATGGATGTAAAATGTGGAGCTGGCGGGAGTCGAACCCGCGTCCGAATAAGAAACCCAAATGATTTCTACATGTTTATCTCTTTATTAGTTTTCGAGATTAGCCTGGCAAAAAGCAGCCGAACTAAACCTTAGTTTCTTAAATTTTGTCTGGTTACCGAAACTTTAACCAAACTAGTTTAACATTTACGATGCCTCAAAATCAAAACGCAGTTAAACAATGCTTTTTGCGAGACAGCTTGTCCTGTCATACCTAGATGACCGGATTAAGTTTAATTCACTGAGTGATATTAAGCAGCAAGCGCGTAATTATTTTCGCCGTTTATTATTTTGAGTCTTAGGATTAACGAGTCAAAACACAAAACTCGACATGCTTACATTCCAGTTTATCTTACCGTCAAAACCAAGTCAGCCCCATATAGGAAGTGCAAAGTTACAAAATGATTGGCTTATTGCTAATTAATTTGACAAAAAAATATATTTTTAGGCTTTTAAAATAAACTTGAAATTTGATAGTTAATTATGGGCAAAAAGGTAAAAGTTGGTATTTTAAGAGAAACTAAGAATCCTCCTGATAAAAGGGTTCCTGTTACTCCGTCGCAAGTAGTTAAGTTAGCTGAACGATTCCCAAATGTTGAAGTTTATATTCAACCAAGTGATATTCGTTGTTATACCGATGAAGAATATCAATACCTGGACTTAAATTTAAAAGAAGATTTAAGTGATTGTGATATACTTTTGGGTGTAAAAGAGGTTGACCCTCAAATATTAATTACTGATAAAACCTATGTGTTTTTTGCGCATGTAGCAAAAAAACAACCATATAACAGGGGCTTATTACAAGAAATAATTACAAAAAATATTCAGTTAATTGATTATGAGTATTTAACTGATTACGATGAGCAACGAATTATGGCATTTGGGCGATGGGCTGGTATTGTTGGAGCTTATAATGGACTGCGTGCTCGTGGAATAAGAACTGATCAATTTAATCTTAAACCTGCACATCAGTGCAGAGACATGGATGAGATGTATGCTGGTTTAAAGAAAATTAAACTTAAAAAGAAAAAGATATTAGTTACCGGTGGGGGCAGGGTAGCTATGGGTGCAATGGAAACATTAAGTCAATTGAATATTCGCGAAGTTACACCAAATGAGTTTGCAAATATTGAATTTAATGAGCCTGTTTTATGCAGGATTGACCCGGAACATTATGTTAAACACAGGGGAGGAATGCAATTTGATTTACAACATTTCTTTAAGCACTCAGAAGAATATGAATCAACATTTAAGCCATATACCAAGGTTACTGATATATTTGTGGCTTGTCATTATTGGAATCCTGAGTCTCCGGTATTTATAACAAAAGAAGACTATTTAGAACCGGACTTTAAAATAACTGTAATTGCAGATGTGAGCTGCGATGTTGATGGACCAATTGCTTCAACTGTAAAAGCATCGACCATAGCAGAGCCTTTTTTTGGTTATAATCCTGAAACCGGTCAAGCGGAACCTCCGTTTAAAAGCTCAAAAAATATTACCGTTATGTCCGTTGATAATTTGCCTGGCGAATTGCCAAGAAATGCCTCAACTGATTTTGGAAAAAACTTAATTGATAAAGTTTATCCTTCATTATTTGGCAATGATGATATTGGAATGATAGAACGTGCAACTATAGTAAGAAATGGGAAACTGACTGACAGGTATGCTTACCTTCAAGCTTATTTAGAGGGTAAAGAATAATTGGTTAAATTTTATTTAATATTTCCATAGTTGGAATCTTATAACTTCTTCCTATAGGTATTTTTTTCCCTTTTATTTCGATAGTTGATGAAGTAAAAGCTTTTACTTTTTTAATATTTATAATATAAGATTTATGAGTCCTAATAAAGAATTCTTGGGGCAACTGGCTGTAAAATTTAGTTAAACTTCATTTATTTACTATATTTTCTTTAAGTGTGATAATTTTTATATATTCCCTCATGCCTTCAAT
>DAOVYZ010000414.1 GCA_030635365.1 Bacteroidales bacterium | reverse complement strand
GGGCACTTTTTAAAAATATACATAGTTTAGAATACTTATATTAGAACATAGCCTAATTTTATTAAGTTTTAGTTGACCTTTTTATTCAATATTTGTTATCAGGAAATTATTTGAAAATAACTAAATCTATTTAAACTTCTCTGACAATTCAGATTTTCTGTTAACCGAAACATCAACTACTGAGCCGTCAGGCATTTCTACCTGTCCCCCTTTACCTTTCAGATATTTGGTAATATATTGAAAGTTTATGAGGTGAGACTTGTGCACTCTGATAAAATCAAAGATATTACGCATTTTTAAGAAAAGTTATAAATAAACAGTAATATAAAAAGCTACTAAGGTTATTTAACCTAAACAATATTTTATAGTGATATATAAGCACAATTAAATGTGCTGTTTTATCTCAAAATTTAATATCCGGCAAGTATTTATATTTATAAAAGACAGATGTATAATATGATACGCATATTGGTATATATTTTGATTCTTTACATAATCTTATTTGAACGTTATTAACATTTTACTAATCAAAAAAAATATTATGGAAAAACTGAGACAATTAAAATTGTTACCTCTAATTATTATCGTATTTGTGATTTCTATTGGGGTAAGTTGTGACAAAAAGGAAAGTGTTCCGAACCCTCAAATTACATCAGTAACTCCTAATTCGGCCAAAATTGGTGAAAAAATAACTGTAAATATTACCGGAGCAGGATTTATGTCAGAAACAAAAGTTTCTTTCGGTGTCGGTATAATTGTAACTCAGGTTACGTTTAATGATGAGAAAACACTAACTGTTGATATTGAAGTTGCAGAAAGTGCAATTGCCGGTAAGCGTGATGTAAAAATAACCAATCCTGATGGTACTTCGGGTAATGCGATAACAGGTGAATCTATGTTTGAAGTAGTTGAAGAACTTAAAATTACATCAATAACTCCGGGTTCAGCAAAAATTGGTGAAAGTGTAACTGTAAAGGTTGCCGGAGGAGGATTCAAATCCGAAACAACAGTTTCTTTTGGTAGTGGCATAACTGTTTCTAAGGTTGACTTTGTAAATTCAACATCGTTGGACGTAGATATTGACGTTTCAGGAAGTGCAACTGCCGGTAAACGTGATGTGGTAGTAACCAACCCCGGCGGGGAGTTTGTTACAGGGACATCTATATTTGAAGTAGTACAAGATTTAAATGCCGATGGTTTTTTACTGTATTGCGATTATGGAAACGGAAAAATAACAAAACTCAGAATTTCAGATGAAAGTATTATAAATACATGGAGTCCTTCTTATGGTGATCCGGGAAGTTTACAGGGCCTCGATTTTGATGCAAGTAATTTGTGGCTAAGTTCTGCAGGCACAAGCGATCAGATTTTTAAATTAAACCCAACCGATTTAACAGAACTTGCTAATATTAATGCACCACCTTCACAAATTGGAACTGTAAGGGGAATTGCTTTTGATGATGCAGGTAATATGTGGGCAGCAAATAGTAATACTCCCGGTGCAATTTATAAATTGAATAAAGCAAATGGTACTATGCTAGACACAATAGCAGGCCCTGTTTCCGGTAATGATTTAAGAGGAATTGTATTTGCCAATGGAACATTATACGCTAATGATAAAGATACTGATAAAGTTTACTCTTATAATTTTACCGGTGAAACATGGACAGAAGTTTTTGATGTACCGGTACCGAGTGGTGTTCCTGCTAATAGAGTCTTTCCTGTAGGAATGACATGGGATGGCACTAACTTTTGGATAGTTAACAGTTCTTACGAACATGATTATTTGCTAAAAGTATCGCCGGCAGGTGTATTGTTAAAGTCAATTCTCGTGGAGCAGGGGAGTGCGGCTAATGCTATAAAGCTTTCATCTATCGCATTTACTGCTAATTAGTAGTGTTTATCTTATAGTCATCGGATGACTTTCTCAATAGTTGCCAATTTAGGTTTGTAAATTTTTAGATATTTCAAATTTGAGTCATCCGATGCTTTATGTACAAATGCTAATTAGTGTCTGTCCATAAAGTCATCAAAATTATGAGATAGTCAAGGCTTGGCTTTGTTAAACAATATAAAGTAAGTATTTTAATTTTTTAGCAACTTGATTATAGAGCCAAGCCTTGACTTTTTTCAATAAGATTCAATGATTCGCAGTTTTTTATTTATAATTTTTTCAGGATATAATGATAATATAAGGAAACTTATTAAAAGTGTGCTATTTTAGCTCGAACATCAGATTCATTAAAACAAGCTAAAACTTGCATAGTTTTGATATGCATGGTATTATGATCTTAGGCATATATATTGAAGTAGATCGTTTTTATTATTTCACAAATAATATAATATTTATTTAGAAAGTAGAATTATGAGTTTTGAATTAATCATACTAATTAGCATGCTTGCGGTATTTGCATTAAGTGTTTTTGTTATTAAAATGCCGGCAGGTGTGTCATTAATAATTTCAGCAATTACCGGAGCTTTACTCGCCGGTCATGGAATTCCTGTAAGACTTTTAGTTGAAGGCGGATTTGGTTTCCTTGAAGCAATATTAATAATTGCAACTGCTATGATTTTTATGAAAATAATGGAAGCCAGTGGAGCATTAGCACAAATTAGCTTTGGAATCGTAAAGACATTTCATAAATCCCCTACTCTTTTATTGATTGTTATTGTGTTATTTGTAATGTTCCCGGGAATGCTTACAGGTTTATCATCAACTTGCGTGCTAACTACAGGAATGTTGGTAGCACCTATATTGCTGGCAATTGGCATGCCAAAACTTGCTACAGGTTCTTTAATTGCCATGGCTGCTGTATTTGGCGAAGTAGCTCCCCCGATTAGTATTCCTGTTATGATCATTGGAGGGGGGGTTGATATGCCATATATAGGTTTTACAGTTCCTTTATTATTAGTTACAATCCCTTCTGCATTATTTACAGCATTATACTTTAGGATTAGATTTGTTAAGCCTTATAATATTGAAGATGTTCTGCAAAAATTAGAAACTTTAAAAACATCAGGCAGGAGATTCAAAATTTTTATTCCACTAATATTTGTAATAACTTATATGGTAAGTGAAATCGTTTTTCACGATTACATACCTCACTTGGGAGTACCGCTTATCTTTACCATTGGGTCAATTATTGGAATAGCTATAAGCCCGCAAATTAAAATAATTACTGTGTCCAGGAATGCATTACGAATGGCTATGCCTGTTATTGTTATTCTGGTTGGAGTGGGTATGTTCCTTCAAATACTTACACTTACGGGAGTGAGAGGGTATTTGGCAGTTTCGGCTCTTCAACTTCCTGATGCTATTAAATATATGGCTGCCGGTATTATGCCATTTATGGGTTCTGCTTATGCTTCTGCAAGTGTAATTGGAGTTCCTTTAGTATATGTTTTTATTGGTAAAAGTGCTTTAATAGTTACAGCCTCACTTGTTTTAATGGCTGCTTTGGGGGATTTAATGCCTCCACCAAGTTTATTATGCGCTTATGCTGCTCAAACTGTGGAAGAAAAAAATCATTTCAAAATATTAAAACAAAGCATTATTCCTATTATTTTTTCTATGATCGTAGGAATTACGGTATTAATCTTTGCAGAAGAATTGTCCATATTTTTTTTATAAAAACTTAAGTTACTATGTTATATATTATATATACAATTATTTTAATCTATATTACTGTTATCCTTTTTATTGAATTCTACAAAGAAAAGGATTGGAAAATACAAATAGCTCTTGCCTTTGTATTATTGATTTTTGTTCTCAGAATTTTGCAAATTAAATAGCTTATAATGAAAAAATATAAACATATATCAACATTAGTAATTCTTATAGTAACTGTTATCATAGGTTTTATTGCTACTT
>DAOVYZ010000027.1 GCA_030635365.1 Bacteroidales bacterium | reverse complement strand
TAATAATGTACCTCCTCAGCGGAGAAGGCAATAACTCTTTTTATGTTAACTAAAACCCTTCTCTGCTAAACCGGAGAAGGGTTTTTTATTTATATAAATGTTAAATCCTTTAAATAAATTTTAAAATGCAACAAATTACAGAAAGTTTACAAACGAAATTGAGCCGGTTAGACAGAGAAAAGGCTATTAGTGGCTTAAAAGACTATTTTAAATCAGAAATAAAGACAAGATTAAACTTGCACGAGGTTTCTGCTCCATTAACAGTAATTAAAGGAACAGGAATTAATGATGATTTAAATGGAATAGAAAAACCGGTACAATTTCTGGCAAAATCATTACCAGGCACAAAGGTTGAAATAGTACAATCCCTGGCTAAATGGAAACGTTTGAAGTTGGCAGAACTTGGAGTTCCGGCGGGGCAGGGAATAATTACTGACATGAGAGCACTTCGTCCGGACGAAATTATTAGTCCTATACATTCAATATTTGTTGATCAATGGGATTGGGAAAGGTCAATTTCTATAAAGAATCGCAATTTAGATTTTTTAGAATCTATTGTTAAAGATATTTATAAATCGATTAAAGAAACGGAACGATATATTGTAGGTTTATTTCCATCTTTAAAAGCATTTTTACCAAAAGATATTAAATTCATCCATTCGGAAGAACTTCAATACCGTTATCCGAAACTTAGCCCAAAACAAAGAGAAAAAGTAGTAGCGAGAGATCATGGAGCTGTTTTTATTATAGGAATTGGGCATGAGCTGGTTGATGGAGTACCGCATGATTTGCGTGCTCCTGATTATGACGATTGGTCAACACCTGCTGTTGGAAATTATAAAGGATTAAATGGAGATATAATTGTTTGGAATCCAATTTTAAAAGATGCATTTGAAATTTCATCCATGGGCATACGTGTTGATAAGAAATCTCTTCAACATCAACTCAGCTTGACCAAAACGGAGAATCGCTTATCGTTATCCTTTCACTCAAAGTTAATGAATGATGAACTGCCTTTATCAATAGGTGGAGGTATAGGGCAATCCCGATTAGCAATGTTATTATTAAGAAAAAAACACATAGGAGAAGTTCAGGCAAGTATTTGGCCTGAAGTATTAAAAGAGGATCTTAAGAAATCAGGTATAAATCTTTTATAGAACTATTTATTAGGTTGTTTATATATTAAAACGAGGGTGTCTTTGTGTGCCTTTGCGTTTCCTCCGCGATACTTTGTGGTATAATGACAAAATGTTGTTACACGGAGTTCCACAAACCTGCCTGCCGGCATAGGCAGGGTTTCACAAAGTAGAGAAAATTACAATTTGCTATTTTTTTTACTTTTTGGACATCCTTTGTTTTATCTAATATTATTCAATTTTTTCAATCTTTATCCAAACCATAAATGGCATTGGGATAATTTCTTTTCCTGAATAACCCAAAGTTTGAAGTTCATTCTCAGTTATAAAACCATGTTTTTCGGTTTCAAACCCAATAAATGTATAGTGAATAGTTTTTAGAAAATCATATAAAGGTTTATACACATTGCTCTCTAACATTATTTTTTTAATTAAATCATAATTAAGCTTCTTCCCGTTTTTCTCAACATGAGTCTGCCATTCTTTTGATTCAAGAAATGCCTTAATATGATTATTTAGAATATCAGAATAAGTAGCAGGATAGCCTATATTAAAAGATTGTAGATCATATTTTATGCTATCTTGTGCAATGCTCCATAGTTCTTCCATAGTATTTATTTCATCTTTAAGTTTCTTTTCACCTACTATTGTATTAAAATCGGAGACTGAATATTTAACTGAAGTATAGATATTTGAATCTTTATCTTTCCCAAAAGTTAAGATTCTATGAATACCATCTCGTTCAACTTTCAGTGAATAATCAACTTCTGTTTTACTAACATAAATTTGAGAATATGATTTTAAGTTTATGCAAAATAATAAGGTGAATAAGAGTAATCTTGAAATCATTTTATAACACTTTTAGTTCTTGTAGAATTTTAAAGGCGTATCTGGCATGTGGAAATAAAACAGAGCCACCACCAATAACTGAAATTTTAATAGTTTCAATAATTTCTTCTTTTGAAGCGCCTTCTTTTAAACATCCTTGAATATGGTATAAAATGCATTCATCACACTTTGAAACAATTGAGATGCTCAATCCCATTAATTCTTTATATTTCTTAGGAATAACATGTTCTGAATAAACTTCATCATCAAGTTTTACAAATTCTGTAAAGAATTTATCTTCAGAAAGCATTAACTTATTTAATTCTTGTCTCTCTTTATTTAATTTATCTATTGATTGTTTCATTTTTTCATAAGGTATATTTTACTAAAAATCCAAATCCCAAGTAAAAATAATAACCATCCTATCTTGAAATATTTCCCTTGGTAGTTGGCATTAATATCTTCAAGAATACTGGTAAATTCAAAGAATGTTACTACAACAGAAATTGCTGAAAACATCAAAGCTGATTTAAAAATACTCGGATATTTTATTTTGTTTATATGCATAACACCAAAAATAATAAATGCAATATATCCTAATATTCTTAAGGTTAAATAAAGCTCAGGTGATGATTTGCCGGCGTATTTGGCTATAGGCAATAAATTAAAATCAATTCCATGAAATACAAAACCATTGTTCAAGTTAAATTTTACAACAAGTAACTGAGATAGAATAAGCCCTGAAATTAATAAAAACAATGATGATTTTTTCATAGTGAATAATTGATGAACCGAAAATACTAAAAAAAAATGAATTATAAACCGCTTATAAAAAGCAGTAGTTTTCACTTAACATAAATCTTAACGAAAAGAGAGATTATAAGTATTATTACCTATTTTTTTGATAATCAATACACTACATTTGGTTATTAGAAAGAATCATAAATTCGGAAACAATTGTAGATGAGGCAATTTATTATTTCAACAAGAATTATTTTTAGTGCATTAGCCGTACGTGCTCAGTATATCCAGTTCGGCTTAGGCTTTGCCTGAGCCGGCTTATTGTAGTAAGTTTTACTTACTTTACATAGCGCATCTTTTGCTTGTGCCTTTATACCAGAAAGACTTGTTTTTCCCAGGTCTAAGCCAAAAAGGTTTGAACTATTAGAATGATCTCAATACTATTGTAAATAATAATTAATACAATATTTTAAATAATATCCATAATTGATTTAGCTGTATATTTTTACTTTACGCATAAATTACTTATTTTAGATTTATATTCTTAAAACATTTTGATATAAATACAGATTTTTTTAATAAAAATGCCTATTTGATAGTGAATTAAGAACTAAATTTGATTGATTCATCAAAGATATTTTCTTATTAATCAAAAAGATGGGCTATTTAATATTTTGAATTGTAACATTTTATAGTAAAAACAGTAAACAATTAGTAAATTTGCATGTTTGAATGTAATTTAATAAAAAACATTAATAATTAATGGCCAATAATTATTATGAAAAAGTATAAATATTTTTTAAAAATAGTGCTTGTCATTTTTATGACAAGTATAGCTATTATAAGCCTTAGAGGGCAGAACGGCCCCGGGGGGGTAGGTAATAGCAATGGTTCTGCAAGCCAACCACAAAATATAATGTGGCTGGATGCAAACTATCTTTCCTTAAACAACAACGATCCTGTTTCTGAATGGACTGACAGGTCAGGAAATGACAATCATGCTTTACAAGCAACAGGAGTGCGACAGCCCCTATTTAATACTTCAATAGTAAATGGATTCCCTATTATATATTTTGAGAACAATCCTGTTGGTGGCGGAGAAGAAGACTTTATGGCATTTGATGGAAATGTTATAGTAAATACTGATTTTACTGTATTTTATGTAGCTGCAAGAAGAAATAATGGAGCAAACTTTGTATTGGCCGGTACAACGGAGTCTGCAAACCAGAATATGCATTTTGGATGGAGAAATGCTACTCAAAATACATGTAATCATTGGAGTAATGATATATATTCAACCTTGGTTGGAGATGGCAGTGGTTATGTTGGCGATGGTACTCCAAATGATGATTATGGTATTTTTATGAACCGTTTAGCTTCGGCTGAAGGAAATCCTCAGAGAAGAGTTTTTCAGAATGGTACACAAATAGGATCTTTAAATAACGCTACACAACTTTCAGCATACGGAGGTTCCGGTATTGCCCGCTGGAGAGCAACACCTAATTATTATGATATTAATGTTACAGAAGTTGTATTTTATACTGACCCGTTAAATACAGCACAACGTACTATAGTAGAAAATTATTTAGGTGCAAAATATTCAATTACCATAACAAATTCAAGATATAGTGGTGCAGCATCAGGATTTTATTACGATGTTGCAGGAATTGGAGCGGAGGCTGACGGTACTCATGCAAGGGCAGCTTCTGCAGGATTATATATATATGAAAATGCTTCAAGTTTAGCTGCTACCGAATACGTAATGTTTGGGCATAACGACTCAACAAATAATTCCACTACAAAAAAAACCGGGACTATTGTTACTAATGCAGGGGCACAAGCAGCATGGAATAGAGAATGGTATATAGATGCTACAAAGACAGATGGTATTGATGCAAAACTGGTATTTGATTTTAAAGAAGCATTAACTGATGGAGAATATCCGCAAAATGTTTCGAATTATGTATTGTTATACAGGGCAACTAACGGAGCAAGTGATGATTATGCCCAGGTTACTGTTGCAGCTAGTGGATTGGGAGATGCTGACCAGGTATATTTTGATGTGAGTAATGCTAATTTATTGGATGGTTTTTATACTATAGGTACAACAGATGATACAAATAGTCCGGTTGAGGGTGCACCCGGTGTAACATGGTATACATTAGTATCAGGGGACTGGGAGGATTCGGATATTTGGACAATGGACCCGTCTGGAGCATTACCAAATAATCCGGGAGGATTTACACCAACAACATCACCTTCTTCAACATCCGACAAGGTTGTAATATTATCAGGAAGGACAATAACTATATCTGTAGGAAACAATAATAAAACACATTCAGGAATGGAAGTGCAGGGTAGGTTGGATGTTACAACAACGACAGGGCATAATTTTGGTTCGATTTCAGGAGGCGGTAGAATATTATTGGCAGCAGATAATTTCCCTGCCGGCGATGCAACACATTTTATTAGTGAAGGGCAAGGAGAAGGAACAGTAGTTCATTATGGTGCAAGCCATACGCTTGCTAACGATAGGGAGTACTATAATCTGGAAATAATAATGGATGCCCCGGCAAATATTGTGACACTAACAGCAGATTATACATTAAATGGAAATTTACTAGTAGAAAATGGAGTTCTAAAGATTAATGACGATGCTGCTACTGATATAAGAAATATAATAGTTAAGAAAGATGTAATAGTTGAAACGAACGGGCAAATTACTACTGGTACCGGTAATACAATAGGTGCTTACTCTATTCCCGGAACTATGCCAACTGGTGACAACTATTTTAAAATATTTCACCAATTTGAGATTTATGGTGATTTTACAAATAATGGTTCAGTGAGATTTACAAATCAGGCAGATCCTATATATAATCAGTTTTCAAATACCGGTGCAGTTACCGTGTGGTTTAAAGGTGCATCGAATAATGATATAACTTTATATGGAACAACAGATTTTTATAATTTAATTGTTGATAAAGGCACAGATAAAACCTACCAATTAAAAATTTATTCTAATAATGCTAACTACTTCAGATTATTTGGAGCAAATAATGTAGGGCGGTATAACACAGCTCCGTACAGTGCTGCAAATCCTTGTATACGAAAAGCTTTATGGGTACACAATGGGACATTGAAATTAACCGGATATATTAATATACCTACACTTTCTGAGGGAAATCAGGCAGGTGGTAACGGTGATTATGCAATAGGTCAAAATGCTGCATTCTGGATGGCTGGAGAAAATGTGACGGTGTATTCTACGGCAAATGATCGTTCTACTGTTGGTAATACACAGGTTGCAGATGGCTCGGGTCTTAGTGTAACGGCAGGAAGTTCAAACCAGGCAATGTCTGTATACGGTAAATTTCGTATAAGCAATGGAGTTTTTGGTACCAGGAACAGTGCCGGATTTATATTTTGGAACTCTGCCAATGCCCAGGTTTACATTGAGGGTGGAGATATTAACGTTGCGCAAATGAGAAGCGCCGGAGGAGGTAGTGGAGTAGCATCCTATGTTCAATCAGGTGGTACTGTGTTGGTAAGAGGTGATGAAACTGAAGATGGAGAATACACCGGAGCTTATCCATTGTTTGGATTAGAAACAACGGATGCGGTATTTCATATGTCGGGTGGAGAGATTATTTTAAGAGATGAAGATGGGGATAATGATCCCGAATGGTATATTCCAAGTTCAGAAGGGAATTACAATGTTACCGGTGGTAAGGTTACTATTAATGTTCGAAACACCAGAAGCTTTCAGTTATATTCTACTGCTAATTTCTGGGATCTGGAAATTATAAATAATACAGGTAGCGGAAATATGTTAGTGCAATTAGATACTAATCTTACGGTATCGAATGACCTTACTCTAAATCCGTATGTTGAGCTTGATGTTGAAGATCCAACTGTAACAGGTTTATATCATAATGTAACTATAGGACGGAATTTTAGTATTGACGAAGGTGCTGCATACACTTACGGAACAAACACTACAACTTTTAATGGTACAGAAGATGGTGAGTTATATATAGGGCATAATACTGATGACGGATACGAACAATATTTTTATAATTTCATTGTAAATAAATCTGTAGGGAAGCAAATACTTGTTATAGGAGATGTAAATAAAGAACCACCCAATTCTAGTCAGTGGTTTAATCGTTTAGTACATATTGTAGGAACGGTTGAAGTAAAAAGCGGGATATTAAATCAGGGAAAACAGTCAGTACGTTTATTTGGTGCTGTATATGTCGAAAAAGATGGAGAGCTTGGTGTATATGAGGCAGGCACAACAGAGCTTACAGCTTATGTTATGCTTCGTGATGGTGATGTTACCCTTAATACGGAAGTTAACGCAATTTTTGGAAATATAAAGTTAAATACTACAGGTACTGTAACATTAACAACAGATGTTTATTTTAAACGTATTGGATATTATATTGGATTAATGAATCTGCAAACCTATAATGCAAAAATTGATTATCTTCATAATAGAGAAACAACTAATAACTTCGCTATAAATAACGGAAGCTCGGCAAAAATGATTTATACTGATGCTAACGCATCAGATGGTGGAATTTCTTTATTGATTCATGCAAATGGAACTTATGCATTGCCGCTTGGCACAAGAACTACTTTAACAAGATATACGCCTGCGGAAGTTATTGTAACCAATTTTTCTGATTCGGGTTATGTTCAAATATCTCCGGCTGATAAAGTTCTTGCAACAACAGATCCTACAGGAGGGAATATTCTTTCTTACTATTGGAGAGTACGACATGAAGAATTTATAACAGAACCTACTGTAGAATATAATTTCCATTATGATGAAAGTGATTTAGATGGTGCTGGTGATGAAAATCAGTTTAGGCCTGGGTTTGTTACGGATGAAGATCCATATACAAGGAATTTTGACGGAAACCAGACAGGAGTAGATCAAACTAATAATATAATTAATTTCGATAATACTGGTGTGGGATTTACTTTGGAAAGAGCGAACTATACGGCAGGAAGACAAAATAGATTTAATGGGCCATTACGTAAATACTATTCAGTAACTGCTTCGGGACAATATGATTGGAATGTTGCAGCGAATTGGTATCGTGATACTCCTGATACAGGGCCACCTTTTATTCCTACCGATGGTAGTATTGTAATTATTCGTGGTGGAGCAAGAATGAATATTTATTCTGCAACAATTGCTGATGTAGCAGTAGTAGAATTTGATCATGATTATGGAACTAATCCAACACCTACATCAGAAAATGTGCCAAGAATGCAGTTTAGAGTTAATGGAACATATGATGTAGGAAATGTTAAAGGAACCGGAATGGTTTCATTTAATGCAACAAGAACAATAAACTTATCCGGTGATTTTGGAGACTTTGGAACTAATTTGGAGTCTTACTATTTATACTTTGGCGGAAATGCAACACTGAATAGTATTCCAACGCCAATACCTAATTTAATGATTGAAAGTGCTACATATACTATAGACCAGGATATTATAGTTAATGCAGACCTTGTCATTCAAGGTAATGCTACAGTTACACCAATTCAGGATGTACATGTGAAAGATGATATTTTAATGGGCTATTGGCAGGGAGGTACATTGAGATTCCCTGGTACAGGTAGTTCGATTGATATTACAGTAGATGATGATATTGATTTTACACAGGTATATATAAGTGCCAACGACAGAAATATAATAGTTATAGATCCGGGTGCAGCAAGTACATTAGAACATAATTTAATTGTGAAAGGTGATATTGTTCATGGATCTGGTAATGGCTATGATTTTGATTTATACAATGCAGCAAATAGGCCTGCGGTTATTCTGGAGTTCCAAGGAGACGTAAAACAAAGATATTATAGAACATCTACTTCTGTTCCTGACTTTTATAGAATAGTAGTAAATAAAGGAACAAGCCAGAATGATACGATTACTTTCGAAGATGAATTTACACTTAGTGGCCCTACAAACGGATTAACAAAAGCATTGGAAATGCAAAATGGGGTTTTACAACTGGATGATACAGATATAGATATAAACTTATCTACAGGTGGAAGTGATTTTGATATTCCTGCTACTACAAGCCTTCAGGTGACGCAAGGTACTGTAAATATTTATGGTGATGATAATGGTATTTCATTAAACGGGAAATTGTTGGTTGATGGAGGTACGGTTGATATGATCAATGGTGCAGGTAACGGGAATAATTATATTGAATATTCATCTTCAGGAAGTGCTGAAATAGAAGTTTCTGCAGGAAATTTATGGGTAGGTTCACAAATTAGGCGTAGTACAATAACTGAAGAAGGTATACTATCGTTTACACAAAGTGGTGGTGAAGTACAATTAGGAGTTAGTGAAGTAGGAAACAATGACAGGGCAATATTTGAGATATTGAATACAGGAAGTTCATTTACACATTCTGCAGGTAATTTTTATATTGTTAATGATGGAAGAACAGGCCCTTCAATAGCATCATTCTATTATGACCCTGAAACTTCTAATTTAACTACCGGAACTCAGATTCAGTTTGGAAATGCAAATACTACTGCTTCCTCAAATGCATTTACGATACATGCAGTAGATAATCTAATGAATGTTACGGTTAATAACAATAATAATCCAACAGTTACCTTATCAATAGTTCCTTTGACGTTGCAAGAGGATTTGACGATAACTGCAAATTCTTCATTTGATGCAAATAGTTTAGATCTTACTATAAATGGTGATTTTACAAATAATGGAACATTTAGCGCAAATGGTAATACTACTATTTTTAGTGGAAGTGGAACTCAAAATATTAATGGAGTAACAACAACATTTTATAATTTAACTAAATCAAGTGCCAACTTGCTAGATGTTAATACTGATATTATAATTGAGAATGAAGGCTTATTTAATGCCGGAACATTAAATGACAATAGTAACGAAATCTATGTTCAGGGTGATATTAATCTTGATGTTACCCACAATTATGGTGGAAGTGGTAATGGAATTACATTGAACGGGACGAGTCAACAGGTGGCAACGGGTAACGGTACTATAGGTAAATTGACAATAGATAATGCCAGTGGTGTGGAGATGCCTTTAGGTAACTCATATACTATTACTGATGAACTGGAACTAACATCAGGAGTATTTGAAATAGGAAAGAATCTTTTAAAACTGGAAGTGGGTGCGGATGTTATTGCCGGAAATCCATTTTCAGAAACAAATATGATTTCAACCAATATATCCTTTACTGATAATGGTGTAGAAAAGGTATTTCCATCGGGTGGCCCACAAAGTTTTATATTCCCAATGGGGGCAGGAGGAAAATATACACCTGTTAGTTTTACAATTACAGCAAATGGAAACAGTACGGGTTCAATTACTGTTAAAGGAGCAAACGAAAGGCATCCGAGTGTTCAGGAAGACGCAGAAGCTCCGGATCCTGAAATTGTTGATATTGATAATGTATTACAATATCACTGGGTATTAAAGGCAAATGGTATTAGTAATTTTTCAGCAACAGCAAAAATGCTATATGATACAACCGATGTAGAGGTTACAGCTCCATATACGGTGGCAAATTATATAACAGCAAGATTATTAAGTGATGGTAGCGGGAATTGGAATAAATTTGATGTGAATGATGTTGATGAAATAAATCATGAGCTCGATTTTACATTCGCTAATGTTGATGATGCAGGTATTGCAGGTGATTATACCGCAGGTATTGATGACGCAATTCCTGACCAGGTACCATTTTATGAAACAAATCAAAATGGTGATTGGACAGATGGTACAATATGGACTCCAAACGTAACTGGTGGCCCAAGGGGAGCAATGGTAAGAATCAATGTAGGAGATACAGTAACTGTTCCGTCTAACTTCATTTCATCATATACAACTGAAATTAATGGAGTACTAAAAGTTGATAGTACTTTTGGCCATAGATTAGGAGATGTAACGGGAACAGGAACACTTTACACTAAACGGGAAAGTTTACCTGCAGGATTTTATAATGCTTTTTGTTCTTCAGGAGGAGGAACACTTGAGTATGGAGGGCTGGCTACTTATGATATTTTAGCTTCATTTACTTATGTCAATAATTTAACTGTTAGCGGAACAGGAGAGAAAAGATTTCCTAATACAGATTTAACTATATATGGAGATTTATTAATAAATGGTGATGATGCCAGTTTAATTTTAGATAACGATCACGATCAAAAAATAACCATATCGGGAGATATTACAAAAACACTGGGAGTATTTGATGCGGGATTGGGAGCCAATGCAAAAGTGCTTATGGATGGATCTGCAGCTCAAACTATAACCGGCGATTTTACAGGAACAAGTGCATTTTATCATTTTGAATTAGATAATAGTAATGGATTAACATTAGCAGGCCCTGCTGAAATTGATGGAGGCCTTACCTTTACAAATGGTGTCATTAGTTCAACAGTAGTTAATTTATTAACCATCGATAATACTTCGGAAACAGCAGTTACAGGATATTCTTCAGTAAGGTATGTTGATGGCCCTATGCGTAAGAGAGTATTAAGTGGTGGTAATTTTGTATTTCCGGTTGGTGATGGTTCAAGATACGGAAAAGTAGACCTGGTAAATACAAGTACTACTGGAGCACAATATTGGGAGGCACAATATTATGATGCAAATCCACATAATTTCCCAATGGATACCAGTTTACGTGAAGCAGGACTTGAAATGGTTAGCGGTAATGAATACTGGCGGGTTGAAGGCCCTGCCGGAGATAGCTCGAGAGTAAGAATTCGTTGGGATGATCAAAGTTTATTACCTGCAATGACAAGTGATAGGGTAAACAATTTAATGATAGCCGAGTGGTTAACCGGGCAATGGCAAATTGTTGATGGAGTAGTAACTGATGGAGGAGTTAACAGCGGTACAATTCTTTCTGATTACAGAGTTGACCTTGATGAGCACTACTTTACATTGGGCACATCTGAATCGGCACCATTACCGGCTGCAGGTTTTATTACTTTAGATACATCTATTTGTGCCGGTACATCAGCAGATCTTAGGGTACAACTTGGTGGAAGCCCTGATTGGACAATTTATGTTTGGGATGGATCTTCTACAACAACATATTCAGCAATAGGATCAAGCCCCTACACATTTAATGTTACTCCAGGAATAACTACAACATATACTATTGATAGTGTATCGGATAATACCGGAGCAACTACATCGGCAACTATTTTTGGAAGCCCGGTAACGGTAACAGTGGTTCCGTTGCCAATTAATACATATAGTGTAACAGGTGGAGGTCCATATTGTGCAGGTGGAGCAGGGGTTGTTGTTGGTCTTGATGATTCTGAAATTGGAGTAACATACGAATTATATGTTGGTGGTGTACCTACCGGTAGTACTGTTGCCGGTGATGGAAGTGCTGTAAGTTTTGGAAATCAGACAACAGCAGGTAACTATACAGTTGAAGGCGCAAAAGATGTAAATACTAATTGTACTCAAACTATGACAGGAAATGCAACGGTTACAGTTAATCCGGTTCCGGCGCTTACATTTACAGTAGATGCTGTTTTAGATACTATTTGTACTGGTAATAATACACAAATAGAAATAGATTTCACAGCAGGAGCAGCTCCTTTTGATTTTACAGTCGCACGTGATGATGAAGTGCCAGTTACAACTACTGAGAATTTAACGAATATTTCGGCTGATCCGTATACTTATATTCCGGCAACAGCACCGGTATGGGTAGATGATGGTTCTCCTGAAACAGTATATATTTATAGAATTACAACAATAACAGATAATAATGGATGCTCTAGTACGAATATAGGAAATGAAAAGGGAACAGTATTTAAAGTACCAGGTACTGGCCCTCAATATCATATTGGGAATACCTGGGCAAATTAAAAGAATATTTATTAACAATAGATAATAATACCTATGAAAAACAAAGCTGATATGTTAACAAATCAGGTATTTATACCTGACAGGGTTTGCTAAGAAGATATTAATTTAGTACCTAGATAGTTAAATGGTTTTTGAAAAATGGTACTAATGAAAAAGATAACAAATAAATATAATATCAAATCGCTGGAATTTACATAAGAATTAGATGATTTGAGAAAAACAATTTTTGTATTAATCATTAAAAACAATACTTTTACAAACCAAAAAAATAGCTTAATCAAAGCTGATAGGTGTTTTGTAACTAAACAAAGAATGATACGTTAAATTGGGTAAAAAGAAAAAAAGTTAATAAACAATAGATATAAAAGATAATAAATTAAATACTAACTTAAACTTTTAGATTATGAAAAAGATGAACATTTTTAAAATTGCTTTAACACTTGTTTTAGCATTTGTAATTACAGGAGCATTTGCTCAAATTCCTGCGGATTATAGTGAGACCCAGCTAACTGAAGCTATAATGTATCAAACTGTAGGTGGAGATTTTGGACTATATGTTGAACCAGATGCTAATTTTAGTCCAGCATATGCTGGATCTGGAACAATCGGTGCTGGTGTGCAATGGACATGGACGTTTGCTGCTGGTCTTGGAACAGCAACTGTTACAAGTGGAGTAGCTCAGGGTTTAAATTACGTT
>DAOVYZ010000413.1 GCA_030635365.1 Bacteroidales bacterium | reverse complement strand
TTTTCTAATTCCAATTTCTTGTTTTCTTTGGGCTGCAGAAAATGCCGATAAACTTAGAATACCTAAAATAGTAATGAATAGAGCTAATACAGAGAATACTCCAAAGACTTTTCCGAAACGTTCTTCAGTCTGGTATTGTTTTTTATAGTAATCTTCTAGGTAAAAATATTCAAAAGGATTGCCAGGAAAAAACTCTTTATACTGCTTCTCGATTAATTTTTGAATCTTTTTATAATCAATTGCCTTGTCTAATTTAAATGAAAAATATCCATGTAATTGTTTTGCTAATCTGAAAATTTGTGGTTCAAAGTCTAATCGTGGAGATTCTTGATGAAAATTTTCTATTACTCCGATTATTGTACTTTCTTCTTCTCGAATAAGGATTTTCTCTCCAATTGCATTTGTCGGAGATTTGAAGCCTAACAAGTCAGATGCAGCAAGATTAATAATTACTGAATTTACTTCAGATTTATAATCTTCGGAGATATTTCGTCCTTCTAAAAATGTATTAGAATATACATTCATGAAATTATGATCAATTTCAGTAATTCTATAATTCTTTCCTGATGTAGGATCATCTCCTAATCTGTAGATTCCACCTCTGTTAAATACATTATGCTTTCCTGGAATTACTGATGAGTATGATACATTTTTAACAAAAGGATATTTTGCTATTTCTTCTTTAAAGGCACTGCGCTGATCAACGATGTCTTTCTTTCCTACCTTTGGTGTTTTTACAATTAAAATGTCAGATTTATTGATCTCGGATTCATTAGCTTTTAGGTATTGAAGTTGTTGATAAACAGATATAGTTCCTGCAATTAAAACTACTGCCATAAAAAATTGAAATGTTAGTAAAGCTTTACGCAGAAGTACAGCACGTTTTGAACCGGGAAAACCTGTTTTTAATGTAGTAACCAGTCTTTTAGATAGAATGCCCCATGCAGGATATGATCCAGCGAGTAAAGTGCCTACAAAGAAAATCAGCAAAACATTTTGCCAGAACCAGACTTTATTCCATATTACATAATTTAGTGGTATATCAGTTAGTTGAGAAAAGAATGGTAAGCTGGCTTCAATAATTACAAATGCTAACAATAAAGCAATTGTATTAATTAATAAAGATTCTAATAAAAACTGCTTAATTAATTGATGAGGTTTCCCTCCGAGAACTTTTCTAAGGCTAATCTCTGAGGATCTTTTTATAGAACTTATCGTTAAAAGATTGGTGAAATTAATCCAGGCTATAAAGATAATAAACCAGGCTATTATATTAAGAAATATTACAGAGTCTTTATTTCCATTAGCTTTTAACTCATGCATATAGTGAGAGGAGAGATGTATGTCTTTTACTGGTTGTAGTTTATAGCCAATTTTTATTTTGTACAATTTCATGAACTCTCCTAGCTCTTTGTCTATAAATTTTTTTATTTTATCATTAATCTTGTAATAATTAGTTCCTTCTTTTAATACAACATAAGTATAGAAACCACTATATACCCATCCAAATGTTTTTACATTGTCATCAAGTTGATTTTCCCAGTTTATATAAGAAAGTAAAATGTCAGCATTGTAGTGTGTATTTAATGGTTTGTCCTTAAAAATACCAACAATCTTAAATTCTTCATCACCATTAAATTTTAAGTTTTTTCCTAAAGGGTCTTTTGTCCCAAAATATTTTTTTGCTATTTTTTCGGAAATAACCATTGTGTTAGGTTCGCTTAAAAGTTTCCCGGATGAATTGTTTATCATCTCATACGAAAACAAATCAAGAAAATTAGGCTGGGCTAAAAGAATATTATCCTCTCTAAAAGAGATATCATTAATTGTTAATACACCATCGAGTTTAAAGACGGTAGCATATTTTTCAATTTCCGGAATATGTTCGGTAAACGTAGGGCCTGCAGGTGGGCTGGCAGAAGCAAATTGAACTTCCTCTCCGGTTTCAGATACCCGATTGTAAATTATTCTATATAAATTGTCTATATTTTCTACATGTTTATCATAACTCAATTCATAATTAACAAATAATGATATGAATAAGCATGCAGCAATACCTGATGATAATCCGATAATATTTATTACAGAAAAACTTTTGTTGTTAACTAAATTTCTGAATGCTATGGGAAAGTAATTTCTTAACATATTTTAACATTTTTTTCTAATATTGCCATTAACAAAAAATAAACCAATTTTTGTTGCAAGTTGTAAATCAGTTTTTTGAATATTATATATAATTTAAAATATTGTTCAATAACGAACATAATAGTACGAAATCGTCAAATTTAATTAGCGTTTAACCCGCATTATGCATTAGAATTTCAAATCCTCTTTTAAAATATTGTTAACCAATATATTTCTAATGCAAAGCATTAGAGCGGGTTGAACCCGAACCGAGCTTGCGAGCTCACTAAAAGTAACGGTTAGCACCAATAACTTTGTAATTACTTTGCTATCCTTCATTTGGCTTTAGTTTTTCAATCCTATTGCATAGTTTGGGTTTAATTATATTATAATTTAATTTCACAATTATCTATTTTAAGTATTATAGTGATATGTTTGATGTTGAAATTACGATAATTGGAGCAGGTGTTGTAGGTTTATCAGTTGCTGCTGAAATATCTCAAAATTACAATAATGTATTTGTTATTGATAAGAATACGACTTTTGGTCAAGAGACAAGCAGTAGAAACAGTGAAGTAATTCATGCAGGAATTTACTATCCAAAAGATAGTCTAAAAGCAAATTTGTGTGTTGAAGGAAAGCAATTGATATATAAATTCTGTGATAAATATGATGTACCTTATAATAATTGTGGGAAAATTATAGTTGCAAATTCTGAGGAAGAAGAGAGATTACTTGAAGATTTAAGGAAAAAGGCTTTTAATAATGGAGTTGATGATATTCGATTTTTGAATGTGGAGGAGATCAATAAGCTTGAGCCAAATATTTCTGCAATAGCTGCTTTATATTCACCATCCACTGGTATTATTGATTCTTATGCATTAATGAAGCAGTTGGAAACAAACGCTGTCAATAATGCTGTAAGTTTTGCATATAATGCAGAAGTTGTTAATATAAAAAAGATGGAGAAAGGGTATGAGGTTTTTATAAATGATAGCGATGGACAGGAGTATTCATTCAAAACCAAGAAGATAATAAACTCAGCCGGTTTAGAATCCTATAGAATTTTCGAATTACTGGGGATTATAGATGAAGAATTAGAAATAACATTTTGCAAGGGTAATTATTTCAGGATAAATCCTCCTAAAAACAAATTAATAAACAGGTTGGTTTATCCTGTTCCAAATCCTAATATGGAGGGGATAGGAATTCATGTTACTATTGATATGGGAGGAGGAGTGAAGCTTGGCCCTGATGTAAGCTGGATGGCAGAAAATATTTATGATTATAAAGTTGATAAATCAAAACAAAAAGATTTTTATAACTCAGCTAAAAGATTTCTTCCATTTCTGAAATTTGAAGACCTCTCAGCTGAAATGGCTGGTATAAGGCCAAAACTACAAGTACCAGGTGGCCCTGTAAGAGATTTTTACATTGAGGAAGAAACAGATAGAGGTTTCCCGGGATTTGTTAATTTAATTGGAATAGAATCACCCGGATTAACGTCTTCTTTGGCAATAGCAAAGCATGTTAAAGAAATATTAAGATAAAAAACCATACTTCATTAAAAAGTATGGTTTTTTATCTAATATCTTATAATCTAAATTCTCTTTATTATAATTTAAAAAACCACCGTCTTTGACGGTGGTCATGTATGTTTGGCTTTGCCGTTTATTTGTGTGTTTGAATTTTGAATATCCAATATTGAATGATGAATGTAGAGGTTAAACAAGCACTTGGAAATTAAT
>DAOVYZ010000112.1 GCA_030635365.1 Bacteroidales bacterium | reverse complement strand
TAATGGACAAATACAAATGAGATTTGATACAAGCTAGTTTAAAAACATTAAAATCATAGTTTTTGCAAAAAAACTGAACTGATTATCAGTATTTAAGAATTAACAAATGTGGAAAATTAAAATTTTACCGGACAGGTGTATTACAGTATATATTAATATTTTAGTTAGCTGCTATTGAATAAACCAATAAACTATTTGCATAACGAATGTATAGTTGTTTATTGTGAATAACAGGATGTGCAATATGATCTTTCTTTTTACCAGGTGCTTTGAACGAACTTATTATTTCAAAGCTGTTTTCAGTAGGTTTAACTAAGGACATTTCTCCTGAATATGAATAGGCATAAATTAAACCTTCAGCAGCTATAATTGAAGCTGGGCCTACTAAATGAGACGAATCTTTTACGGTACCTGTTTTCCAATCTACAACTGAAAATACTTTTTTATCCCAGGAAGCTCCATAAATATTTTCTCCTATTTTTAAAACATCTCCGTGCTCTAAATCAAATAATTCACTTCTCCAAACTTCTTCAACACTGTTTCCATTTTCTGCTATTTTTAGCATTAAGCTTCCAAACCCCCAGCCATTCATGGCAAATATATATCCATTATCATAAATAGGAATATTGGCATGAATACCGTGTGGGTATTTCATATCATGGCTCCATATGAGTTTTCCGTTTTCTGGATTTAATGCTATAATTGACTTGGATGTAAAGGTAACAAGCAGTTTACGGTTATTATGATTGATTATTGTTGGAGATGCATACGCACTTATTTCATGCGCTCCTTCGCTTTGCCATATTATTTCTCCATTAAAGCGATTTAAAGCAAGGACATTGTAAGTTAATGTATCACCGGGTGTGCAATATATTTTATCTCCATCAATAAGTAAGTTTTCACAGAATCCAAAGTAGGGAGCAGAGGCATTGTATTCTTTAACCCAATCTTTTTCCCATTTAATATCACCGGTTTCTGCATCGAAACAAACCATTAATCCTCGGCCTGATACTAAATAACCAAGCCCTTTATGAATTACCGGAGTTGTTCTTACTCCCGGATAGTTATTTTTCCACGCCAATCCATATTCTTTTTTCCATAAAAGATTTCCGCTATGATCTAATGCGAAAATAGAGCTCGTACTATCTATTGTTCCAGTTATATATACTTTTTCATCTATTACTGCTGCAGATGTATATCCTATTCCAAGATCATCAAACTTCCATAGAAGTTCAGGCCCGTTTTCAGGCCATTCAGTTAATAGGCCCGTTTCAGGATAAAAGCCCGTTCTGTCCGGACCTCTCCATTCGCTAACTTCTGTATTTTCTTGGTTACATTGGTATAGAAAAGGTAGTAAACATATTATAATAATAAATACTGTATTTTTCATAATCTTATTTTTTATAAATTATATGGTTAAAACCGTGAAATTTTATTACAATTACTTTAATTTACTTGCCAATAGAATATACCATTAATGAATTTCCATGTCGAACGTATAATCGTTTATTATATATTACCAAATGTGCCCAATGCTGTTTCTTTCCAAAAGGAACATTGAATTTACTAATAACATTAAATTCATTTTCTCCGGGTTCGACTAGTGCAACTTCTCCGTTTTCACTATAGCAATAAAGCATACCGTCAGCATAGATAATGTTTCCACTTTTAAAAATGTCGGCAGAATAAAGAGTTTTTCCTGTATTCCAATCAATACAATGCCATCCTGTACCTCTGTCAACTGCGCCATATAATCTACCTTTAATCAATACAAAGCCACCACTTTTATGATTAATATCCGGATTCCTCCATAATTCAGTTACACTATTGCCATCATCAGAAAGTTTTAACATAATTCCACCTTTTCCATAACCACTTACAATATAAATCTGACCATCATGATAAATTGGGGTATTAGCATGTACTGAATACTTATTAGTTTGAGTGTGTGACCAAAGTAAATTCCCTAATTCAGCATCAAAGCCAAGAATAGAATTTGCTGTTTGGGTAATTAATATATGTTTATTGTCATGGTTGATAACTGTAGGAGAACAGTAAGCACTAATTTCACCATTGCCTTTATTAGTCCAGATTAGTTTACCTGTTTCTTTATTTAGTGCAATCACATTATTTTCATTTCCTCCTACAGTGCAAAATACTTTATCTTTATATATTACTAAGTTTTCTGTAACACCCCATTTAATATTTATTCCTCCATATTGATTCATTAAATCGACTTCCCAAATCTTTTTACCATTCTCTTTATTCATGCAGTATAGTACACCATATGCACTCATGAAATAAAGTTTATCTTCGGTAACAAGAGGCGTTGTTCTTACTCCATCCCAACTTTCTACCCACTCTTTACCATAGTCCGATTTCCATATTTGGTTCCCTTCATGTGTTAATGCCACAACAAATCCAGTTCCATCAATAGTACCTGAAGTATATATTATTTTGTCTGTAACAGCTGCAGAGGCGTGCCCGACTCCAAGTTCATCAAAATGCCATAACAGTTCAGGGCCACCAGAGGGCCATTGCTTTAAAAGGCCTGTTTCATGATAAATTCCATCACGGTTTTCTCCACGCCATTGTAAAGTTTCCTGAGAAATAATGAGTGTAGGAATTAAGCAAATTGCAATTAATAAAAATAGATTTTTCATAATAATATAGATTTAAGTCTTATAAATATAATCCATGAAGATACTGAATTTAAGATATTCTCATCTTATTATATGTATTTTTTTAAGGAAACGATTATAATTTAAATTTAATATAAATCAGCTATAATATTATTATTGGATATTTCTTATTACCTATAGTTTAATTATTATGCGATCATTTTTTCTCTAATTTGAGATAAGGGTTAAATGAATAAAGTTAATCTTTAAATAGTATTACTTTAATTAAAGTAGACAAAGTGTAGTAAAACGTAGATAAATAACATAAAATTTTAATTAAATAGAATTCTATAATTTATTATTTGTTTATTAAAAATAATTATCTACTTTTGACCAATCAAAAGAAAAGAAATGAATTTACAAAATAGAAATTGGTGGTGGCTTCAGAATTTTACGAAAACTTCGTGAGATAGAAAGCTATACTATAAAATCATAAGGGCTCTTCGAAATCACGAAGAGCCTTTTTTAATTTAAAAAAAAGAATAATGATAAAAATAGAGCAAAATAGAAATTGGTGGTGGCACAAATTAATACTCAAAAAATTGTGAGCTAAATGTGCTATGTCCCTGAATAATATAAAGGCCTGTCGTTCTCACGACAGGCCTTCTTGGTTTTAATCATTTAATAAAGAAAATATGAGAACAATTACAACAAAATCAATTAAAATGCTTGCCGATACATACACTCCGGTAAGTGTTTATTTAAAGATTAGGGATGTTTTTCCTAAATCAATTTTATTAGAAAGTACCGATTTTTATCATCTCGAGAATTGCTATTCATTTATATGTATGGAACCAATAGCAGATTTTAAGGTTGCTAATAACAAAATTCATATAAAATGTAAAAATGAGATTTTTGAGAAAACAATTGATAAGCCGAAACAGGTTATAGATGAATTGCAAGAGTTTATTAACTCATTTAATACTGAAACAGACGATTATTCCTTTAATGGTTTTTTCGGATATACAAGTTATAATTCAATAAAACATTTTGAAACAATAAAGTTAAAAGAAAGGCCTGATAAGTCATCAATCCCTGATTTACATTACAGCTTGTATAAATATGTAATAGTGTTCAATCATCTTAAGAATGAGATTATATTGCTGGAGAATATAATTGAGAATGAATCATCTGGGATTGAAAATATAGTATCAATAATAAAAAATGGGAAAATATCTAATTATCCTTTTACTATATCAGGCGATGAGAAAACAAATTTAACAGATAACGAGTACATGGAGATGGTGAAAAATGCCAAAAAACATTGTGTTCGCGGTGATGTATTTCAGTTAGTTGTTTCTCGCAGATTTAGGCAGGCATTTCGTGGAGATGAGTTTAATGTATACAGGCAACTAAGGTCATTAAATCCTTCACCGTATTTATTTTATTTTGATTTTGGTAATTTCAGATTATTTGGTTCATCACCCGAATCGCAAATTGAAGTAAAAAATAACAAAGCCTATATAAATCCAATTGCAGGAACATACCCAAGAACAGGAGATGATGAAAAGGATAAGCAATTGGCAATGCAGTTGTCCGAAGATCCAAAAGAAAATGCCGAGCATGTTATGCTGGTAGATTTAGCCAGAAATGACCTGAGCCGTAATTCAACAAATGTAAAAGTTGAAAATTATAAAGAAATTCACTTCTATTCACATGTAATTCATATTGTATCGAAAGTATCGGGTGAACCTAATGATAGTGATAATACAATAAAAATTATTACCGATTCATTTCCGGCAGGAACATTAACAGGTGCTCCAAAATATAAAGCAATGGAGTTAATAGATAAATATGAACCTGGTGAGCGTGGATATTATGGTGGTTGCATAGGTTTTATTGGTTTTAACGGAATGGTTAACCAGGCAATTACTATACGTACATTTTTAAGTAAGAATAATACTCTTTATTATCAGGCTGGTGCAGGAATAGTATCTAAGTCTGAAGAAGAAAAGGAATTAAATGAGGTAAATCATAAACTGGGTGCTCTTAAAGCGGCTATTGAAAAGGCTGATTTGGGTTCTCAGAACTTGAATAGCACGGTTGAAAATGATTCAAAGTTAATAACCCAAAATAATTAAAACGATGAAAATATTAATAATAGATAATTACGATTCTTTTACATATAACCTGGTTCACCTGGTGCAAAATATAATCAAGGAAAATATTGATGTTAAAAGAAACGACGAATTTGAGCTTGAAGAACTAATCAAGTATAATAAAATTATTTTATCTCCGGGTCCCGGTATTCCTGATGAAGCAGGGAAACTTAAGGAAGAGATTAAAAAATATGCGCCAATAAAAAATATTTTTGGAGTATGCCTTGGATGGCAGGCAATAGCAGAAGTCTGTGGAGGAAGCTTAATTAATCTGAATGATGTTTATCACGGATTAGCTACAAATATTATAATAAAAGACAAAAAGGAAAAAATATTCAGAAGTTTACCTGGCAATATAATGGGTGGCAGATATCATTCATGGATTGTGGATAAAAGTAATTTACCCGATTGTTTTAAAATAACAGCTGAAGATGATACAGGAAAAATCATGGCACTATCTCATAAAGAATATGACGTTAAAGGAGTCCAGTTTCATCCTGAGTCAATACTTACCGATCAGGGGATTCGGATAATGGCAAACTGGTTATTAGAAAATGAAATATTTTCAATTAACCTTCCTTCAGAAGGGAATTCGGATTTTGAAGTAAATAAGTTGTCATCAAAATTATTGTTTTGTTAAAATTATAATGAAAATCAATAATATACAAAAGAGTAAACATAATTAAGCATCTATAAATATGAAAAAAATATTAAACCAATTATTTGAACATCAGACATTAACTCGCGAAAATTCAAAGGAGGTTTTAATAAAAATTGCTAAAGGTAAATACAATGCATCACAAATAGCAGCATTTCTCACGGTTTTCCAATTAAGAAATATTACGTTGGAAGAACTGCAAGGATTTCGTGATGCCTTATTGGAGTTATGTATACCGGTTAATTTATCCGATTATAATTTAATTGACCTCTGTGGAACCGGAGGTGATAATAAAGATACCTTTAATATATCGACCTTAGCATCTTTTGTAGTTGCCGGGACAGGGCAAAAAGTAGCCAAACATGGTAATTATGGAGTATCCTCAACATGTGGTTCATCCAATATTCTTGAGCACTTCGGTTATGAGTTTTCAAATGATCAGGATAAGTTAAAGCGAGAGTTGGATAAATCAGGGATATGTTTTTTACACGCACCTATGTTTAATCCTGCAATGAAAAATATTGCGCCAATACGAAAGGAACTGGCTATAAAAACTTTCTTTAATATGCTTGGGCCTATGGTTAATCCGGCATCACCACAGAACCAATTAGTAGGAGTATTTAACCTTGAGCTTGCACGAATTTATAACTATATCTATCAGGAATCGGGTAAAAATTTTGCTATTGTGCATAGCCTGGATGGTTACGATGAAATATCATTAACAGGCGAATTCAAGGTGCAATCGATGGAAGAAGACACCATCTTATTACCCGAAGATATAGGGTTTAAGAAAGTTATTCCCAGGGATTTAAAAGGGGGTGCAAGTGTTAAAGAATCAGCTGATATTTTTACATCGATATTAAACGGAAAAGGAACTGAGACGCAGAATAACGTTGTTGTTGCAAATGCAGGTGTGGCATTAAAATGTGTTCATAGCGATTTACCCCTTAAGGAATGTTTTGCAAAAGCACAGGATTCATTGCTGGGAGGAAAAGCATTATTAAGTTTCAAAAATCTGTTAAACTAATTGAAATGGATATCCTGACAAAAATAATAGAACATAAGCGGAAGGAAGTAGAAGAGAGAAAATCGCTATACCCGGTTAAATTATTGGGAAGGAGTATTTATTTTAAAACAACTACAGTTTCATTAAAAAAGTATATTTTACGGCCTGATAGATCAGGAATAATAGCTGAGTTTAAAACAAAGTCGCCTTCGAAGGGAGATATCAACCCAAATGCCGATGTTAAGAAGATAAGTGTTGAGTACATGCAAGCAGGAGCATCTGCACTTTCAATATTAACCGATAAAGAATTTTTTGGCGGTAGTGCTCTAAATCTGACAAAAGCAAGAGAATATAACTATTGCCCTATTTTACAAAAGGATTTTATTATTGATGAATACCAAATTTTTGAGGCTAAATCAATTGGAGCCGATGCTATATTATTAATAGCAGCCTGCCTAACTAAAACACAAATAGAGAATTTAGCAAAACAAGCAAATTCACTTGGACTTGAAATACTCTATGAGATACACGATGAACAGGAACTCGATAAGATTAATGATTTTGTAGATATAGTTGGAGTGAATAACCGAAACCTAAAAACATTTGAGGTTGATATTCAACAATCAATTTGTATTTCGAATGCTATTCCTGAAAAGTTCCTAAAAATTTCAGAAAGCGGGATTAAATCGGTTGATGATATTATAGAACTTAAAAAGGCAGGATTTAAGGGCTTTTTAATGGGAGAAAACTTTATGAAGACAGGAAACCCCGGAAAAGCATGTAAAAATTTTATAAAACAATTAAGTATTAAGGAAAAGAATAATTAATTCAAGCCTTAAAATCTAATACATCTATTATAAAATGAAAAACGAGAATATGAAACTAAAAATATGTGGCCTTAAAAATCCTGAAAATATGCTTAAGATAGCAAAACTAAAGCCGGATTTTATTGGATTCATTTTTTACATGGAATCCAAAAGATATTTAAAAGAGTGGTTTAATAAGGATATCTTAACCCAGGTTCCTAAAATAGTTAATAAAGTTGGCGTATTTGTTAATGAAAAAATTGAAACGGTAATTGAAAAGTATAATACATATAAACTGGACCTTGTTCAATTGCACGGAGATGAGGATAAAATGTATTGCTCAAAATTATTCATTAAAGGTATACCAGTCATCAAAGCTTTTAGTATTAGTAACGATTTTGATTTTAAGAATATCAAGGAGTTAGTTCCTTTTTGTAAATATTTTTTATTCGATACCAGGGGAGAATCAAGAGGTGGGACAGGATTAAAATTTAATTGGGATAAATTGAATGAGTATAAATTTAATTTGCCATTTTTTTTAAGTGGAGGTATTGGCTCTGATGATATTGAATCTATTTCAAAACTATCTTTCGATCAGTTATATGCCATTGATATTAATAGCAAATTTGAAATAGAACCTGGCTTAAAAAATACGGAAGCAGTTCAAAACTTTTATAAAAAATTAAAAACATTAAATCAACCAATATCATGTTAATACAAGTTGATAAAAATGGATATTATGGTGAATTTGGGGGAGCTTTTATTCCCGAAATGTTATATCCTAATGTTGAAGAATTAAGAGAAAATTATTTGAATATTATACAAAGCGAATCTTTTAAAAAAGAGTTTAAATCATTACTAAAAGATTATGTTGGCAGGCCAAGTCCTTTATACTATGCTAAAAGATTATCTGAATATTATAAAACTCAAATTTATTTGAAGCGTGAGGATTTAAACCATACAGGTTCACATAAAATAAATAATGCCATAGGACAAATTCTTTTGGCAGAGCGATTAGGCAAAAAGAGAATAATAGCTGAGACAGGGGCGGGGCAGCATGGGGTAGCAACAGCTACAGTGTGTGCGCTAAAAAATATTGAATGCATTGTGTATATGGGCGAGACCGATGTAAAAAGGCAAGCCCCGAATGTAGCACGAATTAAAATGTTGGGTGCAAAAGTTGTTTCTGTAAAGTCAGGAAACAGAACATTGAAAGATGCTACAAATGAAGCTTTACGCGATTGGATATGCAATCCGGAAGATACGCACTATATCATCGGTTCGGTAGTGGGGCCACACCCATTTCCCGACATGGTTACCAGGTTTCAGGCAATAATATCAGAAGAAATTAAAAACCAATTGACGGAAAAAATTGGCAAGCCCGAACCTGACTATATATTAGCATGTATTGGAGGTGGGAGTAATGCAGCCGGGGCTTTTTATCATTATTTAAATAAGCCAAACGTAAAACTCATTGCAGCAGAAGGAGGGGGGAAAGGAATAAATACAGGAGAGCATGCAGCATCTATAAATT
>DAOVYZ010000024.1 GCA_030635365.1 Bacteroidales bacterium | reverse complement strand
CAGATGGACCATTACCAATAATGCGTGTATTTCTACTGATGATGTAATCATAACAAACTTTATGTCAACAGCAACAGATGCTGGAGCTGACCAAACAATATGTTCAGGTGAAACAATTTTGGATGGTAATGAGCCAGCTTTTGGGTTTGGAGAATGGTCTGTAATTCAGGGTTCGGCTACGTTTTTTGATAATGGCGACCCAAAGACAACTGTTTCAGGTTTAGCTAGCGGAGATAATATATTAAGGTGGTCTGTTTGGGAAAATGGCTGGACATCGGATGATGTGATTATAACAAATGATTCTCCAACAACAGCAAATGCCGGGCTTGATCAGGTGCTTTGTTCTGATAGTACTAGTTTGGCAGGAAATGAACCTTTAATTGGTTCAGGTGTATGGACAGTTATTAGTGGTGCAGGAACATTTGAAAATGATACATTATATGATACCAAGGTTACCAACTTAGCAAAAGGAGAGAATATATTTAAATGGACAATTACTAATAAATCGTGCAGTTCATCTGATTTAGTAGTTGTAACCAATGACTTACCTACAATATCAAATGCAGGTGTAGATCAAATTACTTGTGTAGGTACAGTTACTCTCAGTCCAAATACTCCTTCATTTGGGACAGGAGAATGGAGTGTTATAGGTGGAGCTGCTAATTTTGATGGAAATGTAGCTAATAACTTGGCAAAAGATGATAATACACTTAGATGGACTATCGTAAATAATGCATGTAGTTCTTATGATGATATTATTGTTACAAATAATGAACCTTCTAATGCTAATGCAGGGGCCGATAAAACTATATGTTATGATTCGCTTAATTTGGCAGCTAACATTCCGTTGATCGGAACAGCATCATGGTCAATACAAAGTGGTTCTGCTACTATAACCAATATTTTATCTCCTACAACAAAGGTAACCAATTTAAATCAGGGAATAAATGTATTTCGTTGGACAATAGATTATAACGGATGTACAAAATTTGATGAAGTGACGGTTCATAATGCGTTGATTGTTGCGACAACCGGAGTAGATCAGGATATATGTAGCGAATCTACTGTTCTGGAGGCAAATAATCCTGAAGCAGGTACCGGCACCTGGACAGTATTGGGAGGCTCCGGATCTGCAGTTTTTGATGACCCTGATCAACCGGATACAAGAGTAAGCAGCCTGGATAAGGGAGCAAATATTTTAAGATGGACAATAAGTAATGAGATTTGTGTTTCATCGTCAGATGTTATAATAACCAATAATTTACCAACAGAAGCATTTGCCGGGCCAGATCAGGCTATTTGTGCAAACAATGCTGTTCTACAGGCGAACTCTCCAATAGTGGGAGTGGGTGAATGGTCAATACTTAGTGGTTCTGCAACAATATCTAATTTAAATGATGCATCGAGTGCTATAAATAATCTTGATTATGGTGTAAATACTTTACGCTGGACAATAACAAATGGTAGTTGTACATCTTCTGATGAGGTTGTTATATCAAATAACTCTACAATAGTAAGTAATGCGGGTATTGATCAAACACTATGTTTAGATTCAACTATTTTGTATGCAAACGTACCAACAAACGGTATTGGGAATTGGTCTGTTGTAAGTGGTTCTGCTACTTTTGAGAATAACAATAATTATAATACTACGATAAAAGATATTGGAAAGGGAGATAATATCCTTCGTTGGGTTATTTCAAGTGGCGAATGTTCGTCAGGTGATGAGGTTTTAGTTACTAATAATTCACCGACAAGGTCTATTGCGGGAGGCGATCAAACCATTTGTGGTAATATAACTTTCTTACAAGCTAATATTCCTTCAATTGGAACCGGTACCTGGAGTTTGATAAGTGGAGCTGCTAACTTTAATAACGCTGCTCAGAATAATACACAGGTTACCGGATTAAATCCGGGAACAAATACATTACGTTGGACTATTGAGAATAACGGATGTACATTATTTGATGATGTTGTAATTTATAACGATTTACCGTATGAGGCAGACGCAGGTGCTGATTTTGATATTTGTGGATCAACTTCCCCATTGTATGCTAACGATCCTGTAGTAGGTATTGGCGAGTGGAGTGTAATTAGCGGGTCAGCTACATTTAGTGATCCTTCGAAATTTGATGCAACAGTATCTGAGCTGGGATTTGGTGCTAATACCTTACGATGGACGATTACTTATGCTTCATGTACAACATATGATGAGATTATTGTTACAAATAATAAGTTGGAGGTTTTTGCTGGTAGTAATCAAACTATAAGTGAATCGAGTACTTTACTTGCTGCCAGTAATCCATCAACAGGTTCAGGATATTGGACTGTAGTTGGAGGATCGGGTTCATTTGATGAGAATAATAATTCAATCACAATGGTTAGGAATCTGGGCTCAGGGCTTAATACGTTCCGATGGTCTGTTAATGTTAATGGATGTATTAGTTACGATGATGTATCTGTTACTTATAATGTTCCACCGATTGCTGATTTTGTTATTACAACCGCGGCAGGTTGTCCTCCTTTAGAAGTTTATTTTGTAAATAATTCATTAGATGGCCTACCATTTACCTGGGATTTTGATGATGAAACAACTTCCGATCAAATTACAGTAAGACATACTTTTACTGAACCGGGAGTATATAAACCTTCATTAACAGTAATAGGTAACGAGGGAGAAATAATTGTAAAGGATACGACTATTGTTGTTTATAAACAGCCGGAAGCTCAGTTTATGGTTGTGAATAAGGAAGTATATATTCCTGAAGAAGAAGCTTTGTTTATTAATACATCAACAGATGCTATTACTTATCAGTGGGAGTTTGGCGATGGAGCTACATCGACAGAAAGCGATCCAAGACATGTTTATGAAGATGAGGGATTGTATGATATTATATTGCACGTATGGTCTGATAAAAACTGTTATGATTCTACAAAAATGATAGAAGCAGTTGAGGTACTTGAAAGCGGTGCTGTAGAATTTCCAACAGCTTTTACTCCTGATTTGGATGGATCTTCAGGAGGCGCTTATGATCCGAATGATTTTACAAACGATGTATTTTTCCCAATTGGAAAAGGGTTAGACAATTATCATTTGGAGGTATTTAACAGGTGGGGAATATTAGTTTTTGAAAGTAAAGATTTTAACATTGGTTGGGATGGTTATTATAATAATAAATTACTTGATGAAGGTGTATATGTTTGGAAAGTAACCGGTAATTATAATAATGGAAAGGATTTTAAGAAAGTTGGAACAGTGTTGTTACTTCATTAAAATATATCGTTATGAAAAATATAATTAAATATATAGCAAGTTTAATGTTCCTTTTAATTATTACTCAATTAAAGGGGCAGGATCCCCAGTTTTCTCAGTTTTATTCATCTCCTTTGTATTTAAGTCCTTCATTGGCAGGAGCTACAGAGGATTCGAGACTTATTGCTAACTATAGAAATCAATGGGCAAACTTACCTCATGCATATATAACTTATGCTTTTTCTTTTGACCATTACATTGAAGATTATAAAAGTGGAATAGGATTGCTTGCGTTAACAGACCAGGAGGGTGGAGTTTATAACGCAACAAGTATTGGAGCTTCATATTCATACACTATAGACGTAAATCATAAAATTAGTGTAAGGCCTGGAATTAATGCATCATATTATAATAGGAAGATTAATTATTCAGAACTGGATTTTGCTGATGAATTAACCAGAGGTGTTAATTCATCTATTGAAATTCCCAAAAATGAGAACATCAATCATTATGATTTTGCTCTTTCTTTACTGGCATATACTGACAAATATTGGTTTGGTGCTACAACTGATCACTTATTGGCTCTTAATAAACAATTTGCAAATGATGCTACTTACCCGGCATTAAAATTAGCTGTTTATGGGGGGGCACAAATTCAACTTTTTAAAAAAGTAAGGTCTCAGATAGATAGGACTTTTTCGTTGTCATTTCTTTATAAAAACCAGGGTGGATTTAACCAGCTTGATTTAGGGACTAATTTTGAAAGAGAACCTTTTAGAATTGGTATATGGCTTCGGGGAATTCCTGCTTTTGAAGAGTCAGCAGATTTAAATGCTGTTGTATTATTAGTGGGATATACATTTAAGGATGTCCTCATTAATTATAGTTACGATATTTCAACTTCACGTTTGTTGGCATCAACCGGAGGTGCTCATGAAATATCAATAGCTTACAAGTTTAATTTTGGTAACCGAATGAGGAAGAGAATGAGTGCACTGCCTTGTCCTCAGTTTTAAACATTAACATGTAAAATAATTATATCGGAATAATATTTATTAAATACGATAAAAGCAAAATCCAGTCAGGTTTTTAAAACCTGACTGGATTATAGTTTTGATTAAATTTTTTTAATACTAATTCACAACTCAGCTAAGAGGAATTTATTTGCTATCTCTCATGATATTGTTTTTACTTATTTTGGTCCCCAGCGTATTTGTAATCAAATCATTTTAGAATACTCTAATTTATATGAAACCATAAATTTGTTGCCGATTTGCACTCCAATCTTTATAGAACCTCAAATTAGCTCTCAATTTGTATTCCAATCTATATTGGAGCTCGAATTTGCTCTAAATATGCACTCCAATCTATATTGAACCCCGAATTTGATCCAAATTGATACTCCAATCTTCCTGACACCCCGAATTTGATCCTGATTTGTACTTCAATCTTCATAGAACTAAAAATTTGATGCGAATTTGAATTCTCAGTTGGCTCAGACAATGAATTTGATGGTTGTTTGGACTCTGAATTTCATTTTAGTCCAATTTGCATTGCTATTTGGACCCATAAAAATGAGTTTGCCAGCCGAAAATAGGTTTTTAAATTTGAGTTAACTGTTACTCACTAATTAAAAATGTTGACAATGCTTCAATAAGCTTATTAACTTTAATGGGTTTTGAGAGGTATGAGTTACATCCGGCTTCTAGACTTAAGCGTTCATCGTTTTCCATTGCAAATGCAGTTTGTGCAATAATTGGTATTTCGGGATGAGATTTCTTGATTTCTCTTGTAGCTTCGAATCCATTCATGTTTGGCATTTTAATATCCATCAGTATTAGGTCGGGTTCATGTTCCTGACACATTTTTACTGCTTCGCGGCCATCTTTTGCCCAAACAATATTCGCTTTAGTTTTATTTAGAACCATCTGAAGGTAATGGTAATTACTTTCTTCATCTTCAGCGATTAAAATGGTTTTATTACTCCAGTTTATATTATATGAACTAATACTTTGTTTCATGTTTTTTATTTTTTAACTAATTTACTAAATGGACAGGTAAAACAAAAATGCATGACTACTTTTTTTCATGTTTTACCTTAATTTAATTTTACTATTTTCCGAGTATTATTTAAGTTAAATATTTATTTAGTATTTCCATTAATTTTTCTTTCTTAATGGGTTTAGAGATATAGTTGTTGCAACCAGATTTTAAACTTAATTTTTCATCATCTGCCATAGCATAGGCTGTGTGAGCAATTATTGGGATTTCTGCATCAAATTTTCTTATCCGTTTAGTAGCTTCTAATCCATCCATATCAGGCATTTTTATGTCCATTAGTATCAGGTCAATGCTATTTTCTTTTTGGAAAATTTCCAAGACTTCATTACCATTTAAGGCTCTTATTATTTTTGCATTTGTATTTCTTAATATTAACTCGACCAGATTAAAATTGCTATCTTCATCTTCAGCTACTAAAATGGTCTTTTTTCCCCAATTATATGAGCCAACTTCATTCATTGTTTTCATATTATTATCGTTTGTAGTTAATTCGGTTATTGGAATGGAAAAATAGAACGTAGAACCTTTATTTGGTGTAGAATCTATCCATATTTTACCTCCAAGAAGTTCAACAATATTTTGACTTATAGCTAATCCGAGCCCTGCACCTCGGTGCAATTTCTTTCTATTTTCTTCAATCTTAGTAAATCTTTGAAAAATATTTTTTTGCTGTTCTTTTGAAAGCCCAATACCAGTATCTTTTATGAAAAACACAATATTCTGGTCATTTTTGTCTTTACCCAGGGTATATCCAAACTCAATAAGTCCCTTTTCAGTGAACTTAATAGCATTATCAATTAAATTACTTAGAATTTGTTCTAATCGTACCGTATCAGTGTGTATTTTAAACTCTTTATCTTTTGTACCAAGGCTTAATTTTATTTCCAGGGCTTTATTATATATGAGTTTTATTTTTTCTTTATATTCTACATGTAGTTCATTTAGAATCTTATTTATTTGACAGTCTTTTTTGTAAATTTCGAGTTCTCCAGCTTCAATTTTAGCAATATCAATTATATCCTCAATTAAATGCAATAGGGTATTGGTGTTATGTTCGATACGTGCTACGAGTTCTTCACGATTATCTTCAGTTAATTCAGGATCGTTAAGTAAGCCGGAAAAACCAATAATGGCATTCATTGGTGTACGTACCTCGTGCGACATATTTGAGAGGAATACAGATTTTAATCTGTCCGATTCTTTTGCTTTTTCCAAAGCAATTTCAAGTTCTGAAGTTCTTTCTCGCACTAATTGATTAAGTTTATTCCTATGCTTCTCAAGTTCTTTATTTTGCTTTTCGATAAACTTTTTTTGTTTTTCGGCAAAATCTCGTTGTGTAGTTATTTCTTCTTGTTTTACTTCCAGGTCAGTTTGCTTTTCTTCCAATCGGGTATTTAAATCATATAAATGTTTTGTTCTGGTATCAACCTTTTGTTCAAGAATTTTATTTTGTTCTTTAATTGCGCGGATACGTATTTTATATATGCTGTATGTAAGAAATAAGAATATAGCAAATACTCCTGAACGAAACCACCATGTTTTCCAGAAAGGGGGCCTAACAATAATTTTTAATTCTGTTGGATTTTCATTCCATACATCGTCAAAATTACTGGCTTTAACTAAAAATTTATACTCTCCTGGAGGTAAGTTTGTATAAGTTGCAAATCTTAAATTTTTATTATTATTCCATTCATCATCAAATCCTTCTAACTTATATTTATACTGATTCTTTTCAGGCAGGGCATAATGTAGTGCTGCAAATTCGAACGTAACATTTTTATCTTTAAAAATAAGTATAATTTCATCAGTTTCGTCAATAGTGTATTTTAGTAATTGCCTGCCATTTATTGTATCCTCTGGATTTACTTGTTTATTTTTTATTTTTAAACCTGTAATTACTACATTGGGAATATGAGAATGCTCTTTTATGCTGTCGGGATAAAAATAATTTATACCATCTGTACCTCCAAAATAGAATAAACCGGATGATGATTTGAGTTTGCCAAAATTAAACTCATTTCCCTGTAAACCTTGTTCAGCTTTATAATTTTTAACTTCAAGTGTTTTAGGATTAAACCGTGAGATACCATTATTGGTTCCCATCCATAGAATACCTGAATCATCTTCAAGAATTGAGAAGATATTATTGCTTGATAGTCCTGATTTTTTGCCAAAATGTGTAAATTTTTCTTGTTTTTTATTAAATCTGAGTAAACCAAATCCATGTGTTCCTATCCACATGGTGTTATCATTTGAAATAAAAATCTCATTAACGTCAGTAAATAAACTATTAAAGTTTCCGGGTTCGTACAAATAATGAGTAAACTTATTTGTGGCTGGATTTAGTTTGTTTAATCCTTTAGATGTTGCAAACCATAAAAAACCTTCGTGATCTTCATTTATTCGCCATATTATGTTATTTGACAAGCTATTTTTATTTGGTTCATGATAATAATTTACAAAAAATTGTGTTTTAGGATTTAATTTATTGAGGCCATTTTTTGTTCCTGTCCATATATTCCCTTTTGAATCTTCAAAAATGATATAAATATGATTATTGCTAATACTATTCTTTAACGGTATATGTTGGTAGTGAGTAAAATTACTCTTATTAGGGTTGTACATACTTAAACCACTATTAGAACCTATCCATATGTTTCCCGATTTATCTGTTATTATTGACCAATTCATGAGGTCAAGAATATGCTTGTCTGTTTTGCCAATATTTTTATAATTATAAAAAACTTGATTCTTAGGATCATATTTACTGAGGCCTCCTAAGGTTGTAAACCAAATATTTTGTTCTTTATCTTCAGTTATTCCATGTACCTGGTTATTGGCTAATGAATTTTCTTTATTTTTGCTATGTTTTAGAGTATGGAATTTTTTCTTGTCTGTGAATATTTTGTTAACGCCCCCCCCAATGGTTCCTATCCATAAAACACCAGACTTATCTTTGTATAAACATTTCACCCTGTCATTACTTAAACTATTCATAATATCAGGGTTATTGGTATACTGATGGAATTTATTATTTGCCGGATTATACAGATACAGCCCCCTGTTAATAGTACCTATATAAACAAATCCTTTTTGACCCTGAATAATATCAGTTATTTTAATTGGGACTGATTGTAAACTATCTTTACCTGCAGAAGATATTCTTTTAAAGGAATTGTTTTTTGGATTAAGGATTGAGATTCCATTGTTATGGCCAATCCATAAGTCATTACTTATTTTTTTGCAAACCTTACATTCATTGTTTAATAAGCTATTTTTATTTTTCGGATGACTCGTAAATATAATATGGTTACCTGATTTTAAATTATATTTTATTAAACCATCAACGGTGCTTAGCCAAAGTATACTATCGTTTTCATTAAAAATATCAGAGAATTTGGTTGTATTAAATTTAGGGTTAGTATTGAATTTTAAAAGTTTATTTTTTTTGGTAGCAGGGTTAAATCTATAAATACCTTTGTCGGTAGCAATATATATATAACCTGCATCTGCAAAAAGGTCATTAATCTGATAATTGATATTTTCTTTCTCACTATAACAGGAAAATGTATTTAATTTTCTATCATATTGTAAAAGCTTCATATAGGCTCCAATCCATATAAAACCATGTTTATCTTCAGTTATAGAATAAACGTTTCCCGAAATACTATTGTTATTTGTCAACTTACCTTCAAATACTTTTACTTTATAACCATCAAACCGCATTATACTATTTTCACTACCAAACCACATAAATCCTTTTGAATCCTGGTATATTTCAGTAAAAACATTTTTCAGGCCCCTGTTTTCAGAGCTTATTTTTTCAAAGCTCAATTTTTCTTCCTGAGAATAAGCAATATTGAAGAAAATTAGTATCATGAAAAATACCGGTATGTTTTTTCCTACTTTCTTAACAATATTTTGGGTTTCTTTTTTCATAATCTTTTATCCTAAGAATTTATTGAGCATTTCAAGTAATTTTGATCTGTCAATAGGCTTAGAGATATAGTCGTTGCAACCAGATTTTAAACTTATTTTTTCGTCATCGACCATTGCGAAAGCAGTTATTGCAATTATGGGTATATCTGCATTTTTATTACGTATTTGTTTAGTAACTTCCAAACCATCAATTTCGGGCATTTTAATATCCATTAAAATGAGATCTAGATTCTTTTCTTCGTGAAAGATGCTAAGTACTTCTGTTCCATTTATAGCTCTTATAATTTTTGCCTTTGCCTTTTTTAAGATAACCTCTAACAACTCATAATTACTATTCTCATCTTCAGCAATCAGAATTTTTTTGTTTTTCCAATTATAAGAACTCTCAGGTTTAGGAGTACTTAATATTATACCATCGGTAACCAATTCTGTTAATGGTATTGTGAAGTAGAATGTTGCACCCTTGTTTGGTTCGGATTCTACCCAAATTTCTCCGTCTAATAGTTCAATAATGTTTTTGCTTATTGCAAGGCCAAGTCCTGCACCGCTGTAAAATTTCTTTCTATCGTTTTCGAATTTTGTAAACCTTGTAAATACTGTTTTTTGCTGTTCTTTTGTAAGTCCGGCTCCTGTGTCTTTAACATAAAAAGTCAAGTAAGGTTCGTTATTCTTTTTTTCAGTTGTATAGCCAAATTCAATAGAACCTTTATCGGTAAATTTAAATGCATTGTCGAGTAAATTAATCAATACTTGTTGTATGCGTATGGTATCGGTAAGAATTAAGAAATCTTCTTTTTCAATTTCTAATTTAAACTTTAGTTCCAGATTTTTGTTATTGATTAATTCATCTTTTTGCAGGTAAGTATTATATAGTTCAGTTAGGATATTGTTAACTGGGCATTCCTTTTTATTAATATCAAGTTGCCCGGCTTCAATCTTAGCAATGTCAATTATATCGTTAATTAAGTGCATTAAAGTGTTTCCGCTGTGTTCAATCCTAAAAATGAGGTCTTCACGGTCACTATCAGTTATATCAGGATCATTTAATAAACTTGAGAACCCTACAATAGCATTCATAGGAGTACGTATTTCATGTGACATATTAGCTAAGAATGCAGATTTTAATCGGTCAGATTCTTCAGCTTTTTCTTTGGCTTTTTCCAATTCTGCAGTTCGAGCTTTTACAAGCTGATCAAGATGATTTCTATGCTTTTCAAGTTCTTTGTTTTGCTTTTTAATGGAATCTCTATGCGCTGCAATATCTTTATTTTGTTGTTTAATCGAGTCTTGTTGCGCTGCCAGCTCATCATTTTTGTTTAGTATTTTTTTTTCATATTCTTTAAGTTTTCTTATGTCAGATTCTATGCTAATCAATTTTATTACATTATCATCTTTACCCAATATTGGAGTAACCGTAACTTGAGTCCATATTTTTTCGCCAGATTTGGCAGTTATTTCACTTTCGTAGCTAACAGATTTCTTGTTATTTATACAAGAACTTACTATGTTCTTAATATTTTTATTTGTACTTACGTTAATGATATTCTTTCCCTTAATCTTTTTAAATTCATCTAAACTATATCCTGACATTTTAATATATGCATTATTAAACCATTCAAAATTACCTTGTGCATCCATTATTGTAATTGCATTGTCTGTTTCACTAGCAATAATTGATAATTTTTCCAATTCCTTATTTTGACTTTCTATGGCATCTCGTTGGGCTAAAATTTCTTCTTGTTTGATTTCCAGGTCTGTTTGATTTTCTTTCAGGCGCGTATTGGCTTCGTAAAGTTCTTCAGTTCTGATTTTTACTTTCTTTTCAAGTGTTTTTTTCTGTATTTTAATATTCCTGATTCTGGAATTAATCCAAATATAAATTGACAGAATTAAAAATATTATTGAACTGATTCTAAACCACCATGTTTTCCAAAAAGGAGGAAGGATTGCAAGTTTTATATTAGCACCTTTCTCATTCCAATAATTGTCTGCATTTGATGCTATAACACGGAATGTATAATTTCCATGAGGTATATTAGTATATGTAACTCTGCGATGCAAGTACTCTGTTTCAATCCAATCCTCATCGAATCCTTCCAATTTATACTTGAATTGATTTTTTTCAGCTTGCCTGTAATTTAAAGCAGAAAATTCAAACCCAAAAATGTAATCGGTATAATTTAGCGTAATTTCTTTGGTAAACCCAATATGTTGAGGAAGTTCAAATTTATTTTTTTTAATGCCTTTTTTAGTTATTGACACGGATTTGTTAAACAATAAAAAATCAGTAATTACTACCTGGGGGATAAATGAATCATCTTGAATGCTATCAGGGTAAAATTCATTTAACCCGTTTGTGCCACCAAAATACATTCTCCCTCTTCGATCTTTAAAATAGGCTCCTCCATTAAATTCATTGCTTTGCAAGCCGTTTAGCTTATCAAAGTTTTTAAATTTATTTGTTTTCGGATTAAACCTACTGAGGCCCTTATTTGTACTTAACCATAAATATCCTTTATTATCTTCGAGTATACCATATACAACGTTGTTTGGCAAACCGTCTTTTGTACTGTACCTAATAAAAGTTTCTGTTTCTTGGTTGAATTTATTAAAACCAACGTCAGTTCCTAACCATAATGTGCCTTCAGTATCTTCATAAATGCATGAAATAAAGTTGCTACTTGTGCTTTGGGGGTTATTCTCTTGGTTTGTATAACTACTGAATGTTTTTTCTTGTCGATTAAATTTATTTAGCCCTCCACCATCGGTTCCTATCCAAAGTGTACCTTTAGAATCCTCATTAATTGAGTAAGCATTGTTGTGGCTTAAACTCTGGGGATTTCCCACTTGATGCTTGTAGTGTGTAAATGTGTTGGAATTTGGGTTGAATTTATTTAATCCTCCGCCAAATGTTGTTATCCACAAATCTCCCATAGAATCTTCAAAAATTGCTCTCACGTTGTTGTGGCTTATACTCTGGGGATTGTCACTTTGATGCAGATAATGGGTAAATATTCCTGATTTTCGGTCGAATTTGTTAAGGCCGCCTCCATCTGTACCAATCCATAAATTTCCTTTGGAATCTTCAAAGATTGATCGAACATAGTTGAGGTTTAAGCTTTGGGGGTTTTCGTCTTGATGTTGGTAATGGATAAAAGTATTTGTAGAACGGTCAAATTTATTGATTCCACCACCATATGTTCCTATCCACAGGTATCCCTCTGTATCTTCGGTTATTGAAAAAATATCGTTTTTACTTAAACTTGTAGAGATGTTTTCATGGTGTTGATAAAGGGTAAAAACTTCCTGCATCGGGTCATACATATTTAATCTATATTGAGTTCCAATCCATAAGTTATTGCTAATATCTTCGAAAATTGATAATACACGGTCGTTGCTGAGACTTTGCGGATTGTTAGCAAAATGTTTGTATGTTGTGAATGTTTCTAAGTATTTATCAAATTTTTTGAGGCCACTTCCATAAGTGCCAATCCACAACGTGCCATTGGTATCCTCAAGAATAGTTCTTATATTATTGTCACTTAGGCTTTGTGGATTATCAGATTGATTTAGATAAGGAGTAAAAGTTTCAGTTGAAGGATTAAATTTGTTGATACCTCCTCCATTTGTTCCAATCCAAAGAATTCCTTCGGTATCTTCAAAAATTGATGTAACAGAATTGTGGCTGATGCTTTTTATATTATTTTCTTTGTGAATGTAATGGGTAAAATTGTTGTTGCTCCTATTTAATTTATTTAATCCTCCACCATCGGTTCCTATCCATAAAATGTTATGGCTATCTTCAAAAATTGTCAAAATATTATTACTGCTCAGACTATTAAGATTATCGACCGAGTAGGTGTAATGGATAAAGATTCCTGAAGTTGTATCTAATTTATTTATCCCGCCACCATCGGTTCCTACCCATATATTTCCATCTGAATCTTCAAGAATTGACCTGACAATATTGTTGTTGAGGCTATGAGGATTGTCGATTTGATTTTGATACCTGGTAAAGGTTTCTGATTTTTGATCGAATTTATTCAATCCTCCACCGCGAGTTCCAATCCAAAGATTGCCCCTGGAATCTTCTATAATTGACAATATAAAATTATGACTCAATCTAGTATTGTCGTTAATTGCGTATCTATAAATAGTAAAATTGTATCCATCAAACTTATTTAATCCGTCCTGAGTTCCAAACCACATAAATCCTTGATGATCCTGGATTATACATAAAATCTCTACTTGAGACAATCCTTGTTCAATTGAAAAATGATTAAATCTCAGGCCTTGGTTCTGGGCTGTTATATTTAATGGAAAAATAAAGAATATAATTATATAAAGTCT
>DAOVYZ010000347.1 GCA_030635365.1 Bacteroidales bacterium | reverse complement strand
TTTTTACTAAATAATTCCTTTTCTTTGTTAGATCTAAGACCATAATTAAAGATTTTAAATACAACTATCCTGTCTCCTTTCAAAAGTGTATTTCCCATAGATTCGGATGGAACATTATAGATTTCTATTATTAAAACCTTTATAATTATTGCAGTAAGAGTAGAAATAATAATTGTTTTATAAAAAAAACTATTTTTCATGGATAAGAAAATATTGGTTTTTTTTAAAAGTACTTAATTTATTGTAATTGTTGTACTTCCAAATACTTGAATTTAAGTCTAATCTTAGGACAGGTAGATATGCATTGCAAGAAGTTTTATTTTGAAAGCATAGACCGTATTTCTTCCATATTTGAATGTTCAATAATTTTTCGATATTTAATTTCTTCATTTTCCATTATAAATATAACAGGGTTTATGTTTACCAAATTATTTTCAACGGTTATCTGCATAGTATCAATGACTACTTCATCAGTATCTAAATCAAAATCATTTAAAAAATTATAAATTCTCCTTTTATGCCTGTTGGGCATAATTATAACATTTTGTTTATCCGAAACTTCAGGAATTAAGTGAACAGCTTCATCAAAACAAGAAGAGCAGCCATCAAAAGGAATAATTAAAACTATACATTGCTTAGAAAAATTAGTATTAGGAGATAATTCTTTTATAGTTTCAATTATTTTCCTATGCTCGTTTCGAGTCTCTGTATTATTGCAAGAAAGTATAAAACAGCTTACTAATAAAAATAAAATATTTTTCATTTTTCAAACAAATTAAATAATTGAAATTCAAGAACATTAACATCATACTCCGGGTTGAACGGATTGCTTCGGGACAAATACAAACCTTCTTTGGCAATAAAGAAACCATTAGGATCATATGTGTCAGGAGGAAAATTGGTTTCTCCAATAATATTTAAGTCTTTATTCAGTATGATAATAGAAAACCGCTGTGGGTGCCGTACTAAATCTGTGTGGATCCTATTCTTTATTTTCTTCTGTTCATGCCTTACAAATCTGTAAAATACGTTTCGAAACGGATCAAATACTAGTCTGGTATAGTTAGCACCAAGTCCTTTTTCTCTGGGAATTGTTTTCTTAACGTTAGCATACTTGCTTGGGATTTCTGTTGAAACCCAATTTTTAGAATCAATAGAAGAAAGCACTGTGTTGTCGTATATATAGTTAATATAAAAACATCCGTTTTCTATAAAAAAACCAAAGGAAGACGGATAAAAATCATCTTCCCAATAGTTTCTAGGGAAGCCAATATTTAATGTTTTTGCTGTTTTTCCCAGTGTATCTAGTTCAGCAATAAAACGAATATCTTCAGGTGCAATAGTGTGATAATTACCTTTATCGTAACCAGGGTAAAACGGAAGGTAAATTTTCGAACCTTTAAACCCTACTCTCATATTCTCAAGGGTTCTGCTTGTACCTGCATGGATATGGTACTCCTGTTTATATGAAGAATAATCAATTGATGAAATAACTTTCCCCTGTTGATTTACAAGAAACAATTTTCGCCTAAAAGCAGAAGTAATATAAATACTGTCATAACTAATCACCTCAAATCCTTTAATCGAACCAACACCATTGGAGCCTCTGTTATCAAGTTTAATGGTATTGGTAAGTTTCTCGGCATCAATATTAAATACACAGATATTATTGGAATGACCACTACGATAAAAGAGATAACGTGTTGAGTCGGGGGCAACATAAGGAATTAAACATACCGATTGATTAACAATCTGACTATTAAGTTCAAACGTTAACCTTTGCTCATTTTTCTTTAATTCAACATTATATAACGGTGGTTTAGAATTGTCCTTAATTTTTACGGTGTCATTTTTTGCGTTACAGGAAATCAGAAAAACAACAAATAACAATAATAGAGACTGACCGGTTATAACGTTTCGTTTTAACAAAAGGCTGCCACGAAGGCAGCCTTTAAACCATTTTAGTTTTGACATATTGACTAACTTAGACAATAGCATTCTGAACCGGTTTCACAACATACATCATACTCGTCAAATCCACAGAGGCCAGCTTCAGCTTCTTTTACATTTGTTGAAAGTAATCCTACCATAAAAACCATCCCAATAGCTAATGCAAATAATAATTTTTTCATAATAATAAGTATTAAAATTTTGTAAAAAAACAAATTGGTTTCCCGATATATCATTTCACGGGAAGAAGCTATAGCTTCGATAATTTTTCTTTTATATATTTGTCACATCACCTCCATTCTAGGTTGTGTGGTACAGCGGGCAGCAAACCAGATTTACTTTTGCTTGTAAAAATTTGCTGCCCTATTTTGTACCATATAATAAATACAATTGTTTTTCTCATCTCATTAATGTTTTCTTATGTGTTGCAACACAAGCATATATTTCAGGCCAGTAATACAATAAGTCCCCAAAATTCCCATAAACTTTTCGAATTGTATGTAACTGGTCTTCATATGGCAAGCCTTCAATTTCTTTAAATTTTATCGATGATAGTCCATTTTGAAGACACTTGTATAGAGTCTCTATTCTTTGCTCTACAATTTCAGACCACCGTTTATTTAAATGTTTATATTCTTTATATAAAGGTTCCATACGATTAAGCTTACTTGTAATTAAACTTGTATTTATTAATCCCAAGTATTCTTTTAAATTATCGTCCGACCTTTTTGAAATATCTATAAGATAAGTACCCAATGACTTTAATCCTTCCTCAACTGTAACAGATCTATTGTTGAATTCATTAATTGAGAACATTAATACATCAGGTATCCGGATAGAAGTAGAAGTCAGATCTGAATCATCAACAGGTCTTTCATCAGGGGGAATATGAGAAATAGCAAAAGGCAAGTGACCTATATAACAATTACTAAAGCATTTCTTTAATACAGAAGCAAAAATTCCATCAGAATTTCTGAAGTTTGGGTGAAAAGGAGGTAATAGCTCAGTGTTATCAATTCCAAGATTCATTCCTAATAAAAAACTGGGAGGCCCAACTGTTAAGGATTGGTGAGATTGAAGTACTGTACGGCTATACATCTTTGACAAAAAATTATCTGAATCGGAAATTAATGGGACAAGTTTGTTGTCTGGAAAGAATATTTTTGAAATTGGTGATCCTGCCCCTGAATCACCAGCTGCTCCCATCATTGTTACTCGAACTTTTTTATTTGAGTTTAAATTATCAAGGGTAAACTTTGGTGTAATTTTATTTAAGTTAACTTGATGTTTATATTTTTCAATTAAACTACCAATAGAATGACCAAGCAACTTTTCATGAAGGCTTATTGGGTCATTATACTCAAATACAACCTTATCATTTAATTCATTTTGACCGGTAAAGAATTCAGTTGATGCATCAAAAGATGAAGCATCTGAGGTAATTGTCAATTTCTTATCGTCTCCGTTTCTCGAAATTTTACAAAAAATATCATCATCTGTTAAAAGAGAAAACTTTCCGGTTGTAAATAGTTGAAAAGTATTTCGATTCGCTCCTGTTCGATGGTCAATACTACTCAACCCCATTAATCCATATTCTACAACATGTTTAGGAACTATGTTTTCTAATCTTTTGATAAGCCTGTTCAAGAATACTTTTCGTTCTGTTCTACCAATAAGTTTTATATTGGTCTTGTATTTTTGGTTAAGAAGTTCAATGTTCTGTTTGTTAGTATTATAATTTTTTGAGGTTGAATCATCAAATACAATGAAATCCAAGCCTTGATAGGGCTCAATTGTATTTTCAATAAAGCTTTCTAAACTTTTTCTTATAGATTCGGTACGGTCTCGCGTTATCCATGCCAAAGTATTAATATTTGGAGAAGCAAACTCAGAATCATTTTTTGATAGTTTATCCAAAAATTCAGTTTGACTTATAAGAAGGCCTGATTTCTGCAATTCCTGAAGAGATAACAGTGCTTGGTGAAAATTAGTCATCCTACAATTCTCAATATCTGCGGCATGGTCATACGGTGTTTTGAATTCATCAATTACACCAAGAATATTTGATAATTTATTTGGCAATAAATGGTGATTGTCACTTTTGTAATGGTTGAATTCAAATACTTTTCCATTTGAGAGTCGTCCTTTAGATGTAAAGATTGATATGTATTTCTCATCTTTTCCCAAATGGTCAAAAGGAAAAGCAGAGTAGATGCTTCCTCTAAGTCGTTTTTGTATAGATTTTTTAAAACTCATCAACTTATCAATAATAATTGTAAAAATTGCGCCCTATAAAGATCGACTATAACATTATCTGGTAAATTGTAAAATGCTCAGATTTCATTTATTTTGAACTAAACAATTTATTTTCACCCTATTTTTGCAAGTCCAGATTTTAAACTAATATTTGTTTCTCAACAAATTACATCATTTAGTTTTCTTGAATAATCTCAGTAATTTTGCCTTGCTTAGCGCTGGAAAAAGATGGATATCATCATCTTTTCATGCATAAGCCTGACATTTTTTATAAATATTTGAATTTGAAA
>DAOVYZ010000179.1 GCA_030635365.1 Bacteroidales bacterium | reverse complement strand
GGATAGAATAAGATAGGGTTCAAAAACACCTTTGACTTAATTATTATAAACTGTTTATTGTACTTCTTAGCTTAACCAATTTTGATAAAAGATTTTCCAAATAGTTCAAATGTAACATATTAGCTCCATCGGATTTAGCATTAGCCGGATCAGGATGAGTCTCGATAAATATACCATCAACACCAACTGCAATACCGGCTCTTGCTACTGTTTCAATTAATTCTGGTTTGCCACCGGTCACCCCGGAGCTTTGGTTCGGTTGCTGGAGGCTATGTGTTATATCTAATATCACAGGATAGCCATATTTCTGCATTTCCGGTATTCCTCTGTAATCAACAATTAAATCCTGATAACCAAACATTGTTCCTCTATCGGTTATCATAACATTTTCATTTCCAGACTCTAATATTTTATCAATTGCAAATTTCATTGAATCAGGAGCCAGAAACTGGCCTTTTTTTATATTTATAACTTTTCCTGTTTTTGCAGCAGCAATTAATAAATCAGTCTGCCTGCATAAAAATGCCGGAATCTGCAAAATATCAACATAATCAGCAGCCATTTCAGCTTCTCCTTCAGAATGAATATCTGTAACCACAGGTAAATTAAATTGATCACGAACTTTACCCAAAATGCCTAAAGCTTTTAAATCGCCAATTCCGGTAAAAGAATCTAATCTGGACCGATTTGCTTTTCTATAGGAAGCTTTAAATACATATGGTATTTCTAATCTATCTGTTATTTCCTTAATTTTTGTAGCTATTTGGAAAACGATCTCTTCATTTTCAACAACGCAAGGGCCTGCAAATAGGAAAAAATTGTTTTTATCGTAGTTTTTAATGTATGGGATATTTTTTAGCATGTTTATTATATTTTAGCTTACGAAATTAATCAAAAAATTAATATTTGTATTTACCTTTCCATTGAATCTGTAAACGCTTTAATATTTCAGATTCCTTTGAGTTTTTCTGTGGTTGGTATATAACATTGTCTTTAATATTTTCAGGTAAAAAGTTGTCCTGAACAAAATTATCTTCATAATTATGAGCATATTTATAATCCTTGCCGTAACCAATATCTTTCATTAATTTAGTAGGAGCATTTCTTATATGCAAGGGGACAGGCAAATCTCCGGTTTGTTGAACTAATTTTTGAGCTTCGTTAATTGCCTGGTATGCAGAATTACTTTTTGGTGATGTTGCTAGATAGATTGTAGCTTCAGATAAGATTATTCGTGACTCTGGCCAACCAATTTTATTTACAGCATCAAAACAGCTATTTGCAAGTAACAAGGCATTAGGATTTGCTAAGCCAATATCTTCCGATGCTAATATCAATAAACGACGTGCAATAAATTTAGGGTCTTCGCCACCTTCAATCATTCTTGCCAGCCAATATACTGATGCATTAGGATCACTTCCACGAATGGATTTTATAAATGCAGATATTATATCATAATGTTGCTCGCCATTTTTATCATATGTAGCAATATTTTGTTGAAGTATATCTACTACAACTTTATTAGTTATGGTAATTTTCTTATTTGCTTTTGTTTTTTCGGTATTTACTACTAATTCTAATATATTATATAATTTTCTCGCATCTCCACCCGAGAATCTAAGAAGTGAATCATACTCTTTAATAGAAATTTTTAAATCTTTTAAATACTGATCTTCTATAATTGCTCTATTTAGCAACTCAATCAAATCTTCTTCTTCCAATGGTTTTAAAATATAAACCTGTGCACGCGAAAGGAGAGGAGAAATTACTTCGAACGAAGGGTTTTCAGTAGTTGCACCAATTAAAATAAATATTCCTTGTTCAACTGCTCCTAATAAAGAATCTTGTTGCGATTTATTAAATCGGTGTATTTCATCAATAAACAATATTGGATTGGGAGAATCAAAAAATTGTTGCTTCTTAGCTTTTTCAATCGTTTCACGTACATCCTTAACTCCCGAATGCACAGCACTCAATGTAAAAAATGGCCTGTTTTGCTCATTTGCAATTATCTTAGCTAGTGTTGTTTTACCAACACCTGGTGGCCCCCATAATATAAATGAAGGTATATTACTTGATTCAATTGCCTTACGTAAAATTGCATTGTCGCCTACCAAATGTTTTTGCCCAATATATTCTTTCAATTTTTTTGGGCGCATTCTGTCTGCTAATGGTTGGTTCAATGCCATTTATTATATTTTTTTAACTTTGGTGTGATAATTGATAACAAAACCAATATAAACATTTTAATATCGATTAACGTACAAATAACGAAATTTATAAAACATGAAAAGAATGATTTTGTTTTTAATTGTTGAATAACTTACAAGAAAATATCAATTAATCATATATAATGAAACCAAATAACATTTTTTAACATCTTAATAATATAATTAAGCAAATAAATTTAAAAATATAAAATTATGAAAAAAAAGAAATTTCGATTACACTTAATAGTGGTTATTATGATGTTTCTTACTACATCGTCATTTGCACAATTTAAACAACTTGGTAATGTACTTGCAGCCGGAACTGATGATGCGGAAAAAATTTTCAAAGCATATCTTTCTCCATATGCAAGTGGTATGGGTGCTGGTTTAAGTACCGGCTGGTATAACACGGCTAAATCACATAAATTTGGTGGTTTTGATGTGACTTTCTCGCTTAATATGGCAATAATTCCTTCGGCTGATAAAACATTTGACCCTGCTTTGCTGGGCTTAGGTGAAGGAAGTGATTTAATATCCAGTGTTAATATTGATGGGGAATCTCCAACAGCTGCCGGTGATAAAGTAGATGGCGCAGAGGTTATTTATAATACGAATATTCCCGGTGTTGGAGAAGTTCCATTTGCCAGGTTTAATCTTCCAAAAGGTACTGGCTTCGGTTATGTTCCGGCACCGATGATTCAATTTGGGATTGGCTTGGTCAAAGAAACTGATTTAATAATACGTTACTCTCCGGATATTGAATGGGGTAATGGTAGCAAAATTGGATTATGGGGAATTGGTTTAAAGCATAGTATTAAACAATGGATTCCCGCTTTGAATAAACTACCTGTTTTTGATTTATCATTGCAAGGAGGATATACAAAGTTGCACTCAAAAAATTCCTTGAATTTCCAGGCTTCATTTTATGAAGGATTTGCTGATATAATTGTTGATAATCCAACATTCTATTCAGGTCAGAAAATGTTATTGGATGTTCGTAATACAACTTTTAACTTAATATTTTCCGGTGATTTTAAGGTGATTTGCCTATATGGTGGAGTTGGTATAAGCTCTACAAAATCGAATTTGCAATTGACTGGCTTTTATCCATTACCCGAAGTACAAGGCACTCAAATAATTGTTACAGATGAAACCGCCACTGTTAAAGACCCAATTGATATTTCGATAAAAAGCAGTGATGGAAGTATTACAAAACCCCGTTTTAATGCTGGTTTAAGATTTAAATTTGCAATCGTAACTTTACATTTTGACTACACTTATGCCAATTATTCAGTTGCATCAGCGGGGATAGGATTTGCCTTTAGATAAAGAAATTAATACATTATAAAAATATGAAAAGAGGTTGTCTAAAAAGTTTATAAAAAAGCTTTGCCACTAAAACTCGAAGACTCAAAATAGCACAAAAAAACAATTAATCAGCATATTATGGTTTCGTGAATTTTTGTGTTTTTGTGGCTGAAATTGGCCTTTTTGGACAGCCTCTTTATATTGCACTATAGTTTTTTTACTTTTTAACCTTATCAAGTTCAGTAATATCTGTTGCAATCTTTAATATTTTTAATGGATTACGATCTTCATCCAAGATTGGTGTATAGGTAGCAACAAATACGTATTCTTTTTTGTTAAACTCAACTCTTTCCGTCTCTTTTTTTGCAATTCCTTTCTTAAGGTCTCCCCAGAATTTATTAATCTCCTTTTGTTGAGTTTTATTCAACTTCATGTTATCAGTATGATGAGTGCCTATCAACTGATCGCCAGTTGTACCAACCAACTGCAAATAATTGTCATTAACAGTAATAATATATCCTTTCAGGTCATATTCAATTACTAAATTCGCAGTATTAAGAGCATCTAATAGGCCTTGCATTTCCTGGCTTCTTCGGCCTGCTTCTTCCTGGGTTGCCTGCAACTCTTCCATATTTTGCCGCATTTCCTCTTCTTGTGCAGCCATTTCCTCACTTTGTTGCTGTGATTGAGCAAGTAATTGGTTTGTTCTGATATTTATTTTAGTACTAGCAATAGTAGAAGCAATACTTTCACCAACTTCTTCAACAAATTTTATAACATGGTCTTCAAACGCATTAAACCCGGCTAATTCAACAACACCAAATATTTCATCATTAACTTTAAGAGGAATAATTAACAATGCACTTGGTACCGCTTTACCAAGTCCAGAAGTAATAGTAATATATTCTTCAGGAAGTTCTGTCATATGAATAATCTTCTGCTCTTGCACGCATCTTCCAATAAGCCCAACACCAACTTCAATACGCTTTTCCATAAATTTACGCCGCTCATAGGCATAACATGCTAATAATTCAATAAAAATATCATTTTTGTCGTCATCATTAATTGTAAAAATACCTCCTTGATTTGCATTCACATATTTTACCAAATTACTAATAATATGATAAGAAAACTCTTTCATATCTTCATTATTTTGGCGTAAAATCTCTCCAAATTTTGCTAAACCCTGTGCAGTCCAGTTTTGTTTATTATCCTCTGATTTTCTTTTTTCTTCTTGCTCATTCGCTAGTTTTAAACTTTTTCTCATTTCAAGAAGAGAATTTCCAAGTACATCTTTCTCACTTAATAACTCGAATTTCTGGCCTAGATTTCCTTTGCCTATTTCTCTTGCAAATCCTGCCGTTTTATTTAATCCATCAATAAGAGTATTAACAGAATTATTCATTTGGGCTATTTCGTCATTACCTTTAATCTTAATCTTTTTTGAATTATCAATATTACCTTTGGATAAATCACTAAGAACAGTAGTTGTTTTTAATATTGGACGAGATATATTATGAGCAATTAGCCATATAATTAGGGCAGTTAATATTAAACCAATAAGTCCAACATAAATAGATTGCATCAAAGTATTTTTTTCGTCGGCTAAAACAACATCAACCGGAACAGCAAGGCCAAAAGACCAGTTCATCGGAGAATTTCCAATTTTAACCGGAGAATATGAAATCCAATATTCTTTACCGTTTTCATCTTCCAGTGTATAAAAATAATCTTTGCCTTTTTGTATTTTTGAAAGAATATCATGTTGTTCATCTATAGAATCCTGAATAAACGTACCAATCAATTTTTCGTTTTTATGTGCAACATATTGTCCATTATAAGCAATTAAAAAAGCATAACTTTCATCTATCGGTTGTATATCTTTAATCAAATCCTGAAATCGTTGCAATTCTAAATCAAATCCTGCGACCCCAACCGAAACACCATTATCCATAATATTAACACCTACACTGGTTTCAATTACTTCTTCTGCTTCTTGATACGAATGATAGTACGGATCCATAACATATTCAACTTTTCTGTCAAGCATATCATAATAAGTACCTCTATTAAATCCCGGAGCAGTATCTAGTATTTCTTCTTGAAGCATTATTTGCCCACCAGAACGATAATATGTTAATCTCATTCTTCCATGTGATTTATTCCAGTCGGGCCATATTGCACTCAATTCAAAAATAATCCATGAAGATAGAAAATTTGGATTTTCTTCAATTAAATGTTCAAGTGCTTCAAAATATATATTATTCATTTGTCCATAGGGTAAGTTTTTATATCCCATTGCAATTTGTGCTAAAGCCCTGGCCATATCCATTTCAACACTTAAATCAGAAGAAGTATAATTAGCATATTCTCTCGTATAAGTACTTGTAAGTTTTTTGGCATTATTAAATGCAATATTATTTAGTTTGAAGCTTATGTAACCTAAAGCCAATGCATAAATTATCAAAGCTGTTGTTAAAATATAAATAAGCATCTTCGATTTTAAATTCATTTTAACTTTCATAGGATAATATTTAAAATGGTGTAAATATCCGAAATTTTAATCTTCACAATGTATAAAAAAAAAATCATTTTTAGAAACTTTTCAATTGCAATCACCAATTTGCAGAAAGTATAAAAACACTATCAGTATTATAAAAACTAACTGCAATATATAAATTTTGTCATAATTTTGTAAAAATAAACTTATAATCATATTTTTGGTTTTTATTTAATTAAACAAGTATAATTATATGAAATTATTAGATGGCAAAACTGCTATAGTAACTGGAGCTGCAAGAGGTATTGGAAAAGCAATAGCCTTAAAATTAGCTGAACATGGTGCTAATATAGCATTTACTGATTTAGAAATTAATGATGCAGCAAAAGAAGTTGAAAAAGAATTACATAATTTTGGAGTTAAAGCTAAGGCTTATGCTTCTGACGCTGGTAAATATGAAGAAACTCAAGATGTAGTTGATGAAATCCAGAAAGAGTTTGGAAGCATAGATATATTAGTCAATAATGCAGGTATTACACAAGATACTTTATTAATGAGAATGACAGAGCAACAATGGGATTCTGTTTTGAATATTAATTTAAAATCTGTTTTTAATTATACAAAAGCAGCACAAAAATTTATGTTAAAGCAAAGATCAGGGTCAATTATTAACATGAGTTCTGTAGTAGGTGTTGGAGGTAATGCCGGGCAGTCCAATTATTCTGCATCGAAAGCGGGTATTATTGGTTTTACGAAATCTATTGCTAAAGAAGTTGGCTCACGTGGCATTAGGTGTAATGCTATAGCTCCTGGGTTCATTATTACAGAAATGACAGCTAAGCTAAATGACGATGTTAGAAAAGCATGGGAACAACAAATTCCATTGCGAAGGGGAGGAACACCGGAAGATGTTGCAAACACTACATTGTTTTTAGCATCAGGCCTTTCTTCGTATGTAAGTGGCCAGGTAATTAATGTTTGTGGTGCAATGCAAACTTAATAGTCAAAAAAGCATATAATAAAAGGCACTTATTAACAAATATCAGTGCCTTTTTTGCTCTTAGTGGTACAATTTTTGTTAGTATTATGCTTTTATAATCTTCTAATTAACTTATAATGAATCGTAATTACATATTCTCACTAATCCTAATTATTTCATTATTC
>DAOVYZ010000286.1 GCA_030635365.1 Bacteroidales bacterium | reverse complement strand
TTATTTTTTGAGTTTTAATTGCCTGATCTTTCAGCTCTTGTTCCTGAACAAGTAATTCAATTGTTTTATCATTCAATTCTTTATCTTTTTCTAATAAATCTATGCGTTGCTGCTTACGATTTAATGAAGTAGCAAGTTCAAGTCGGGATAAAAGTTCTTGTTCTCGTATTCCATTAATACTATCATTAACCTTTAGGTATTCTTTATACGTTTCTAAGGCTTTATTTACATCTGAACTTTCATATGCTTTTGATAAGTTGTATAATGCTTCTTTTTTTTGTGTAATATTTTGAGTTTGATTAGAAAGATTAATACTACGTTGTAAAAAGGGAATGGCTTTATCTTCCTTCTTTTGCTCTACATAAATCTTCCCAATCTCCAATAAATCCTCATTTTGAGCTTCAACATCTTCTAGCTCCTCATTAATATTAAGTGATTGTTGCCGAACCTTTAATTCATCCTTCGGTTTATTTTGCTGTTTAAAAACTCTTCCTTTTTGCCTTAGGGTATTTGACAAAGATCGTTGATCAGATATTTCTTTGGCAAGTTTTTCAGATTCATCATAATATTGGATTGCTCCGGCCGCATTATTTTGCTCCAAACTAATATTGGCAAGTTTATCTTGTACAAAGATAATTCCTTCAGTATTGTTCCTTTCTTTTTCAATCTCTAAAACACCCAAATAGGTTTGTTCCGCTAATGAATATTCTTCTTTCAATTCATAAACTTCTGCAATTTGCATTTTTACAAACACCATATCATCTTTATCATCTCTTTTTGTTAACTGATTGAGGAAAAGATTGAGATAGTATAAAGCTCTGTCGTACTCTCCATTTTCTTTAAATGCAATTCCAATATTCTTTCTTGAGTTATATGATAATTCAATCTTATTTATCCCATTTGCTAAATTTATAGATTTTAAATAATTTTCAATTGAAAGATCATACTGCCCGGAGTTTAAATTAATATCACCTAATATACCATATGCCTGAACTTCGCTTTCTTTATCATTATTTTTGATTATTAACTCAAGTGCTTGCTCCACATAATCATATGCCTTTATAGCATCTTTCTCTTTATACAGGCCAGCTTCGTTAAGTAAAGATTCTGAACTAACTGATTTACTCCTGCTCAACTTTGATTGACTCATTATCGTATAAGTACAAGTCAATGTCATAATTAATATTAATATGATTCTTCTGTCCATCATTTTATTATCAATATGAAGTAAAAATACGAACATTTTTCGACAAGTAAAAATCATCAATCTCCCAAAAGCCTTTAAAATCAGTAATTACAGACTTGTTTTTCCACTTAACTTATTCATAAGCCCATTTCACTAACTCAAACTACCTGTTAGCTAATTGTAGCTTTTCTTGCCTTTTTTTTGTGCCTACTTTTACTTCAGAAACCAATAAAAAAAAAATTAAGAACATACAAATTTAAAAATCAAGAAATAATAATCTCATTTTAATGGGAATGATTACCTTTTTAGTTCTTACCGGACTAAATATCTCTGCTGACAATAATGATGAAAAGAAATCGATTAAAATAGCATTATTATTAGATACCAGTAATAGCATGGATGGTTTAATTGAACAAGCTAAGTCTCAGTTATGGACCATAGTTAATGAACTCTCAAGAGCCGGTTGTGAAGGCGAAAGGCCTGAATTACAAATTGCCTTGTATGAGTATGGTAACGATGGGCTAAGTTCGCACGAAGGTTATATAAGACAAGTAATTTTGTTAACTAATGATCTTGATCTTGTATCGCAAAAATTATTCGAATTAAGGACTAATGGTGGTAGCGAATTCTGTGGACAAGTGATTAACACATCTCTTGATCAGTTGGATTGGTTTAATTCTGATGACGATTTAAAACTTATTTTCATTGCAGGAAATGAGCCTTTTACACAAGGATCGGTTGACTTTCGCGATGCATGTTATCGTGCAAAAAATAAAGATATTGTGGTAAATACAATATTTTGTGGTGATTTTAACGAAGGTATTAGAACAAGCTGGAGAAAAGGTGCAGAAATTACAGGCGGAGAATACATGAGTATAAACCAGGATTGTAAAACTGTTTATATTGCTTCTCCTTATGACGATCGTATTGCGAAGTTAAATACTAAATTAAATAAAACTTATGTATCTTATGGAAGATTAGGCAAAGAAAAGAAGATGAACCAAACCAAACAGGATGCTAATGCCGGAAGTATAAGCAAAGTTAATGCCGTTCAAAGGTCAGTTTCCAAAGCTTCTCATGTTTATAAAAACGAGTCATGGGATTTAGTTGATGCATCGGAACAGGAAGATTTTGAGATTACTAAAGTTAAGGATGAAGAGCTCCCATCTGAAATGAAAGGTTTGAATAAAACTGAAAAAATTAAATACATAGAGACCAAGAAAAAGGAGCGTGCTAAAATTCAAAAGGAAATTATTGAACTTAATGATAAACGCCAGGAGTATGTTAGCAAACAACAAACTGAATCCGCACAGGAAAATGTTCTTGATGATGCCATGTTAAGGGCTATAAAAACTCAGGCTAAATCAAAGAATTTTAAGTTTGAATAAGTACAATAAAAAACTTACCGCTAAGGCAGAAAGACGCTAAGAAAATATTATTATTTAGCGTCTTTTTAGTTTTTCAAGTAAAGTGAGAGTTTCGATTTAAGCAAAGCCCTCACTATATATAAACAGCTAATACAGAAAACCAAACAGCCACAGCGGTATAATATTATCAAAGCCATATTCAATATTATCTTTTACAATAAAAGCATTTTTAATGCCTGATATTTGTTTTTTACTTTTATTCTCGCCACCTATTTCAAAAGTGTATTTATTATCAATTAAAAAATCTGTTTTTTTGGGGTAAGAAACAATATGTTTTACCGACAATTGATTTAAGAAAAAAGTTTCTCGTAATGTTCCTGTATCAATATTGTTTTGTGTTAGCGAATATGCAATATTTGTATTTTCAATATATAACTTGTCCGGTTTGTTCATAAAGTTTATACCTGTTGTGTCTGAACTTAACCAACGAAGTATGTGTGCATTGTGTAATAAATGTAAAAATTTTAAAAGACTGTCCCGAGTCGCCCCAACTTGTTCCGATAATTTTGATACGTTTGGTATATATGGCGATATACCTCCAATTAACATTATGAGTTTTTTTAATTTTGATACAGATGAATAATCAATTTTATAGATTGCCGGCAAATCTGTTTCTACAACTAATTTTATAGTAGCTTCGAGTCGTTGATGATAATATTCTTCGTCTTCTTTAAAATACGGGTAATATCCTATGCGTAAATATTCAGCAAAATATTCAAAAGGTTTAATCTTTTGTAGAATTTTAGTAATATGCTTGTCAGAATTAAAAAGAATGTCATTTAAATTAACAGACTTAATATTTATACCGTATTTTAATTCCAAAAATTCGCGGAAAGATAAGCCCGGCAAATCGAAGATAATAGCACGACGGCTTAAATCGTATTTACCTTTGTTTATTTCTAATGCCGAGGATGATGTAAAAATTATATTTAATTCGGGATAAGAATCGTATATATTTTTTAGTTCTTGTGACCAATTATTGTATTTATGCACTTCGTCTATGTACAAATATTTCCCGCCTTTTAAAGCAAACTGTTCAGCTAAAGAAATAAGAGAATTTGTCAAAAAATAAAAATCGTCTAAACTTATATATAAAGATTTGTTTGCAGGTAAGGATTTTAATATTTGTAAAAGTAAAGTGGTTTTACCAACTCCCCTGACTCCTCTAATCCCTATAAGTCTTTGCGATGTATTTATTTTAGAAATTAAATATCGCTGAAATACTAAGGATGTTCTTTCAATTTTCTTTTTCGATAAACTAATTAATTTTTCCATTTTTGCCGTATATTTCGTGTAAATATACAAACTTACTTATACAAAAGTAAATTATATGCATTTTATTACTTATGCAAAGGTAAATATATTAATTGTAATTACTTTTACATAAGTAATTTAAAGATGTTGTCCAAAAAGTTAAAAAAAATAAAGAATTGTAGTTTTTTCTACTTTGCGAAACTTTGGGTCTTCTTTGTGAAACTCTGTGTAACAGCATTTTGTAATTATACCACAAAGTTACTCGAAGGAAACACAAAGTCCCACAAAGACTTTTTAGGACAGCCTCTATCGGTATTAATTTATTCGTAACGCAAACTATTTACCGGGTTTTGGGATGCCGTTTTATAAGCCTGTACAAAAACACTAATAAATGCAATGAAGAAAGTAAATAAGGCTGCTACAATAAAAATCCCTGCTTTAATATTAATATGATACGCAAAATCTTGTAACCAGTTATTCAAATATAAATACGCCAATGGCGCTGCAATTAAAAATGCAATAAATACCCATCTAACAAATTCAACTATCAGCATCGTTATAATTTTCTTATTGTTAGCTCCCATAACCTTTCTAATACCTATTTCTTTGGTTCTCTGAAGTGTAATGTAAGTAGTCAATCCTAACAATCCGAGCATTGATATTAAAACAGCTATTATTGTAAATAATATAACGATAATTCGAGTTTTACTTTCGGTTTTATATAAATTCTCAAAATCTTGCTTAACACTCGATATTAATAAAGGAGCGTTATCAGGGGCAAATTCTTTCCATTTCTGCTTTATATACATAAATGCACGGTTTTTATAACCAGATTTAATATTCACATGCATCCTGTCGGGTATTGGAGTCCCGCTAATTATTAGAGCAGTTGGCCCCACCTCATGATGAAGCGACCGGAATTTAAAATCATCGACCACTCCGGCTATTTCTCCAAAGGAATCATAATTAATACCAAAAGGCTTGTTTATTGCTTGTTTCCAACCAATATACTCTTTTGCAGATTTATTAATAATGTAATATTCTGTTTCAGCAAACGAACGTTTTTCAAAATCATCTATTTTTTCTAAGAATTTGATTCCGAAAGTCTCAACATAATCTTTATCAACTGCATGCACAAACATGTTTATTTGCTGCTCATCGGCCATTCCTTTCCAATATGCACTTTGATTCCATCCATCTTCTCCGGCTTTAAAACTGCTAGTACATACATTTTTGATACCAGCAAACTGTTTTAGCTCATTTTTCAGCTCAGGTAATTTTATACCAGCCCAATGAACTTGAATTTCATATACATTTGTAGCATCCAATCC
>DAOVYZ010000292.1 GCA_030635365.1 Bacteroidales bacterium | reverse complement strand
TTAAATATTACAATACTGCTACTCAAGTTTTCAAAGAGCTTACCGATTATGATGGTAAAGATTTATGGCCTACGGTTGATAAAGATGGTAATTTATATATTGCCTCCGACGAAGCGAATACTGTATACAACCTTTACATTCTTAACAATGGTGTTAAAAAGCAATTAAGCGATTTTAAAACGGCTATTGGGCGCCCGCAGGTAAGTGCTAATGGTAAAAAAGTTGTTTTTACCAAAGATTACCAGATTTTTGTTTATGATGTTGAATCACAGAACCCGGTTAAACCTGAAATCAAGATTTTCAAAAATGAAGTTCTTACTACGGACAAATCTTTTAAAGCACAGGGCAAAATAAGTAATTTTGATGTATCGCCTGATAATAAGAAAATAGCATTTGTTTCGCGAGGCCGCTTATTTGTTTCAGATATCAAAGGAAAGTTTGTTAAGGAAATGAATACTGACCCTTTGGAAAGGGTTATTGAAGTAAAATGGCTTGCCGATAACTCAAACATCCTTTATAGCAGGACAAATAAAGGATGGGCTAATCTTTTTACTATTTCGGCTGTTAATGGTGCCGAAAAACAACGTACAAGCACCAACAGAACCGAACGTTTACTTGAAGTATCCCCTAAAAGGGATAAAGCTGTTTATGTAAGTGGTAGTAACCACCTTGATATTCTTGACTTAAAAAGCTTTAAGGTTGAAAATATTATTGAAGATGAGTTTTGGTTCCGTGGCAGTCAGCCTCGTTTTTCTCCTGATGGTAATTTTGTTGTTTTTACTGCATACAGGAATTTTGAACCGGATGTTTTGGTTTATGATTTAAAACTGAAACAGGCTACTAACCTAACTAATACAGGTGTCCCTGAGAATGACCCTTATTGGTCACCCGATGGAAAGTACCTTTATATTTCTGCCGAAAGATATCATCCCGGCTTCCCCCGTGGTAAAGGAGAAAGCAAACTATACAGAATTCCTCTTTACAGATTTACTAATGAGTTTAAGTCGGATGAATACGAAGGCCTTTTCTCTGATAATAAGAAGAAGGATACCATTATTGATATAAAATTTGAGTTTGAAAATATTTCGGAAAGATGGGAACGTATTGCATCTAATAGTGGATGGCAATATTCTCCACATGTGTTCAAAGAAAAAAATAAAACCATTATTTTATTTAACTTAAATTTAGATAAAAACAATACAGGTATTTACAAAACAGAAATTGAACCTTTCGAGAAAAAGAAGACCGAGAAAATTTTTGACAAAGATTTTGATATTCTTACTAAAGCAAAAGATAAGTATTATGCCTTAAGTGGTGGAAATATTTACGAGGTAAAAATATCTGGTAAAAAATTAGAAAAAATTAATATCAGTCATTCTTTTGACAAAAACCTACATAGTGAGTTTGTTCAGATGTTTTATGAAAACTGGGCAGTTTTAGCTGAGAACTTTTACGATATAAACTATCATGGACTTGACTGGAGTGCTGTTAAAACACTATATGAAGCTTTCTTGCCTCATGTGCGCAATCGTGAAAACTTACGTACTTTGCAAAATGATATGTTGGGTGAATTAAACTCATCGCATCTTGGTTTCAGGTCTCAGGGCAATGAAGAAAAGACTTTTTATAAAACTAGAACTTTTGCTTCGGGTATTATTTTTGATAATAATAATCCATACATAGTAAAGCAATTTGTAAAAAAATCTCCCGTTGACATTTTGGATAATCCAATACAGCCCGGTGATGAATTAGTAGCTGTAAATGATATAAAAACAGATAAGTCTAAAAACAGAAATAGCTATTTTACTCAAACCAGTATTCCTGAGGAAATATCTTTTAAATTTAAACGCAATAATTCTACTTATGATGTAAAAATTCACCCTGTTGCTGCACGAACTATTAACGGATTTTTATATAACGAATGGATAGCCAGCCGGCAAAAAATTGTTGATAATGCAACTCAAAAAAGGGTAGCTTATGTGCATATGAAGAATATGGGGTCAAGAAGCCTGAATAATTTTTTAATTGATATGACAACGGAAGCTATTCATAGAGATGCCCTGATTCTTGATTTAAGATATAACACCGGTGGAAATGTTCACGATGACGTACTTCAGTTTTTATCACAAAAGCCTTATCTGGAATGGAAATACAGGAATGGTAAAATGTCGCCTCAACCAAATTTCGCTCCCTCCGGTAAGCCTATTGTATTATTAATTAATGAGCATTCGTTAAGTGATGCCGAAATGACTGCTGCCGGATTTCGCCAATTAAACCTGGGGAAAATTATTGGTACTGAAACTTATCGTTGGATTATTTTTACATCAGGACGCAGGTTGGTTGATGGCTCGTACACCAGGTTGCCAGTGTGGGGATGTTATGATTTAGAAGGAAACGACCTGGAGCTTACCGGTGTTGCTCCTGATATTTATGTTAAGAATTCTTTCAAAGACCGTTTAAATGGCAATGACCCTCAACTTGAAAAAGCTATACAAGAGGCTTTAAAGGAGCTTAAATAGGAATTTAAAAGCCATACAAATAAAGTCACATTGAGCGAAGTCGAAATGTTCCTCAATTTATAACAAACATTCTTCGACTCCGCTCAGAATGACTTTAAAAATTTATTCTTTAATCTTCTTAAAAATAGAAATTTAATCCTCCTCCTATTACATGGTATGTTCCGGGAGCTACTCCTATTTCGGATTCAAATATTAAGTTAATACTTTTTGAAATACCTACCTCAACTCCTATAGGAACCCAAACCAGTATATCTGTATCGCGAACACGGTCCCCATTGGAGTTTATACGTGTGCCAAAATTTACATCTGAATCGCAACCCGAAAAGATCCGAACATCTCCTGTCACCGGAATTACAAAATTAAAAGTTCCGTCTACTCCAAAATCACCAAACTTATGAGCTCCAAATGCCAAAGAGATTCTTTTTGCCAAAGCAAATTCAATATCACCACCTACATAAAAAGAACGGCCTCTCCCCGCACCTGCTTTAGCAGATATATCAATACCACTTTTTATTCCATATCCTGCATGGGCAAAAAATATTGCTCCCCCTGCACCACCATCAATATGAATTGCCGGTTCTAAGCCCAATGATACAACCCCCTTTTTTAAAGTTTGTCCTGTATTAAATACTTGTGCATTAACAAAAGTATAAAAAGCTACAAGCATAAATAACAATAATATTTTTCTCATTACGAATAGTTTTAGTTTTACAATTCAACAAAAATATAAAATTCTTGAAATAACGTTTGCAGGTTGATAAAAAGTTTACAACAAATTATCAACTTATTACACCTAATGAAACAAGTATAAACATAGGCCCATTTAAAATAGCATGTATTAGTATTCCTACAATAGTATTCTTCGTTTTATAAACAGCATAAGGTAAAATAAACACTACCGGTAAAATGATTATTATTAAATCAAGCCCAAAGCAAGCGTGAAAAATAATCCATAACACACCATTAACTATCCAGGCATATTGTTTATGCTTAAGTTCCTGCCGGGGCATTATATAACCTCGCCATAATAATTCTTCGCCACATATATTAAAAAAGAACATAAATATCCATACCAACAGTAAAAGTTTTTCTTTTCCAACAAATGGCTCAAAATCCATGAAACCCGGTGTACTTCTCAACTCTCTTATTCCAAAACTATTATGTAAAAATTTAGATACTCCAAATATTAAGCCTGTAATAACAAATATAGATACTGATGAAATAATAATATATTTCCAATCCTTTTTACTCAGTTTCTTCAACCTCAGTCTATCATATATTTCTGTCTTAATCTTAAAGCCATCCTTTTTAGTTAAAAAAAATGCCAGAAAAAATAATGGAACAAACACCAATAAGGCCCCAATAAACCAACTTAAGGCCGGATGTATTTCTAATGAGGAATTCATAATAGGAATTAACACCCATGTTATTAATATAAAATACAGAGATGGAATAAGAAAGAGCATGAATGATTTTAACAAAGAAATTGGTTTTACTGTAATTGCCATATCTTAATCTTTAAATCGTTTTAAATCTGTTTTCTTAAAAGTCCATTCAGGAGTCTCCAAATCTCCTTCAAAATTTAAACTATACCAGGGACTTATTTTTTTATTGTTTGGGTTTTTTAATATATGAATATCTTGTGCCGGCATATAACTTTGTGCTAACATAAATACTTTATTACCATTGTCATTCGATGCCATATCTACAACTATTACTGCATGCCCCGGGCTGCCTCCCTGGATAAAAACATCCCCTATTTGCATATCATTTATATCAACTGATATCATTTCTGCCGATAATGAAAGTGTTCCTGCATATGCAAATATTATATTCATATATTTTCTGAAATCTTTGTAGGTATTTGATGGTGTTCCCTGATCTGTCCAATATGTTTTATTTCCCTCAACTTTTATTCGTTTTCCTTTCATCCACTCCGAATAATCGACCCTAAAGCCATTTGTAAAATTAAAATGTATTTTATTGTACTGTTTTGATTTATATAAATACTCTCCTTTTAATCTCATTACAGCATCGGCACATTGCTGTAAATTTCTTTCGCCTATATCAAGATCAATTACGGCAGAATATACCCAGAAATTAGGTTTTATTATTCCATTGTAATATTTAACTTTTGTATCATGTGGTTTTAATGGTAAGTTTCGAAGATAATAGGCAAAACTTCTTGCATCTGTGTTTATACGATTAAAATTATTGGGTGGTACAATACGCTCCACAATAGTACTCCCTGTTTCATTAATCAAACTCTTTTCATCAACAATTTGCCCACAAGCCAAAATTATAAATAAAAAACATATTTTTGTTAAACTAATTGATTTCACTGTTTAATTTTATGCTTAATTCTAATATACAAATATTCGAATATTATTTTCTAAATCCAACTTAAAAATAAAAGCATACCCACCTCCTATTACATGACTGTTCTGTCAATATAGAATGTAAGTATGCTTAAATTGTTAATACCTGTATAAAACTAAAAGGTATTACGAAATGTCTATTTTATATTACTACTTTTTGATAAGCCCTAGTTAAAGAAGTTACCAGATAAACTTTACCATTATAATTCACCCAGCTCATT
>DAOVYZ010000154.1 GCA_030635365.1 Bacteroidales bacterium | reverse complement strand
TACTTTGCGAAACTTTGGGTCTTCTTTGTGAAACTCTGTGTAACAACATTTTGTCATTATACCACAAAGTAGCGCAAAGGAAACGCAAAGGCACACAAAGACTTTTTGGACAGCCTCTTGTAGATTAGTTAATGCTTGACGTAACATTAGTTTAAAAATGAAAATATATATTATAAAAATTAGCTATGCCTTTAAAAGTATTTTCATAATGCTCTGTTTAACCATAATAACATCATTTGCAAAAGGCCAGAATTACCCATCGTATGGCCCCGAAAAGAAAGTAACAATTACAGGTTTGGATTTTGATGCAATGGAACCTTTTATTTCACCTAACGATAATTATCTTTTTTTTAATAACCTGAATAATGGGACTACTACAAAACTCTATTATGCTACAAAAGTAAATGACAGTACTTTTAACTTTGTTGGTGAATTAAATGGAACCAATCAAACAACTCCCCCATATTTAGACGCTGTACCTGATATTGATAATTTGAACAATTTTTATTGGACATCAACAAGAGGATATCCCGCTAATTACCATAATCTGCATGTAGGAAAATTTAACAATGGCAATGTTACCAATATCAAGAGAATATATGGAGATTTTTATATCTATTCTCCAAATTGGATAATAATGTACCATGGTATAAGTTATGATGGACAATATCTTTATTACAATAATGCAAAATTTGATGAGTCTGGCTCAGAAATTTATGAAACAAGGATAGGGCTTGCACAAAAGGTAAATGATACAACTTTTGCAAAACTTTATAATTCAGATATACTATTGCAAACAGTGAATGATAATAATTACATTTACTATGCTCCTTTCATTACCAAAGATAATTTAGAGTTGTACTATACAAGATTCCCGAAAGGCGAAATTACAGTCAATACTCTTGTTGAAATCTGTGTTGTAGTGCGTAATACTTCATCAGATAATTTTTCTTCACCTAAAGTTTTGTTTTCCGAACCTGTTACGAGTATTATTGAAGCACCAACCTTAACAACAAACATGCAAATTATGTACTACCACAAAAAAATTGAAGGTGTTCATAAAATTATGATGAGATATCGGCAAGCAGCAACCAACATTACATACAAAAAAGAGCCACAACACAATATTACAATTGCTCCAAATCCTATGAATAACAGTACCGTTGTTAAATTTGACAATAAATTAAGTGAACCCTATACATTAACTATAATAGATAATATTGGACAAAAAGTAAGAGCCTATAATAATATATCAGCTAGTCAGCTGGAGATTTATAAAGAAACCCTAAAATCTGGCTTATATCTAATTCAAATCTGCATTAGAGAAACAATTGTAGTAAATCAGAAACTTATAGTAAAATAAGGAATTTTTGATTAACTCGGTAATATCTGATTTATAAGTAAGGCACTAAATATACTTAACAAAAACCAACCTAAGAAACCTTCTAAGATTGCCAGATATCTACTAAACTTTTTAATAGGAACTCCAAAACCTAATAACAGGCATAAAAATTAACAGAAAATAAAGTTCTTCTATGCCCCATCCCCATTTTTGCCAGCTTTACGAATTTTCTTCAACAAGTAAGTTTTAAATTCGTAATCGGCAAGATAAATCTTCATAACCTTTTCAATGGGTAATATCTCCTTAAACTTAATATGGTATTCGTTAATTAATTCTGCTAAACGCATTTCATATTGGATGTACTGATCGGCATATTTTATCATCTCCTCATTACTCATTAACTTATTATTATCAGCAAAATACGTCATTTTATCCTTACGTTCAGCTATTATTCTATCTTTAGTTTCCCAATAACTATTATAAATAGGCCAAAAAACCTGAGCTTCTTCAGATGTTAATCCAATTTTACTTGTAAAAAAAGCAATCCTTTGCAATTTCAGTTCTTGCTCTTTATCTTTTTTTGTTTGTTCTTCCTGAGCATCTACATTGAACGTAAATACTACCAGAATTACCAGCGTAATAATAAATTTTATATGTTGCATTGTATTGTTTTTATAATTCATCAATTAGAGTCCCATAATCAATATCCTCCTTAACCAAATAATAAATATAGTGGTTTGATTCCTCTTCTTTCTTTTCCTCAATTTTTTTCTCATCCTCGAGTAAAATATCAATAATTTGCTGTTCAGTATACTCAGAAGGATCAACTTCTCTAATTCTTGTATAATATTCCAGATTCACACCAGATTCAGCTCTAGTGTTTAGAATAAGATTTGTTGTTGTAATAGCTACAACAGCAAAAACAACAATCATAAAACCTAAAGCAAATTGAGGTTTTACATATTGGAATAACCTCAACACCCAAGTGTACTCCTTATTTTCAGAAAGAATCCTTTCCTGAAGTTTCGATGGAAAGTCTTCAAAATATCCATTCGGTATTAAAAATGGATTTTTTCTATTTTTCTGTAATTTTTTCAATTTTTCATCAATATTATTCATCATAATGTTTCCCCATTTTGTATTCCCTGTATTTTTGACTTTTTTATAACCTAATAGTTTAATCCTCACTAAAATAATTCTCTATTTTCTTAACCGCGTGATGATATGATGCCTTTAATGCACCGACTGAAGTTTTTAATACCTCTGCCATTTCTTCATACTTCATTTCCTCAAAATACTTCAAGTTAAAAACTATTCTCTGTTTTTCCGGCAGTCCCAAAATTGCCTTATGCAGTCTACGTTGTATTTCATCCCCATTAAAATACTCATCACTTTCAAGTGTTTCTTTTAAGTGATTCTCATAATCCACAATTGGCATTAAATATTTTGTTTTTTGTTGTTTTAAATAAGTTAAAGATTCATTTGTTGCTATTCTATACAACCATGTATATAATTTTGAATCTTCTCTAAACCTATCTAATCCTTTCCATACTTTAATAAAAGTATTTTGTAAAATATCATCGGCATCATCATGCTTAATAACTATTTTCCTAATATGCCAATATAACTTCTCCTGATACTTTCTAACAATTAAGTTAAAAGCATAATTCCGTTTTTCTACGTCCTTAAAGAGTGCTAATAACTCCTTATCGTTATAATCTGACATGATATAACAAAGAAAAAAATGCTAAATTAAACCCAATACAAAGATAATTTATTTCCTCTTTAGTACTAAATCCACAGCAGAAACTATATCATCGGTATCGATACCGTACTTTGTAAGCAACTCTTCAGGTTTACCACTTTCTCCAAACTTATCATTCACCGCAACCATTTCAATTGGTGTTGGAAGTTTTCGTCCTAACAATTGGGCAACCGAATCACCTAAACCCCCATTAAGAAGATGTTCTTCAGCTGTTACAACCGCTTTCGTTTTAGCAACAGATGATAAGACTGCCTCCTCATCTAAAGGTTTAATAGTATGAATATTTATTATTTCTGAAAATATTCCTTTTTGTTCTAATATTTCTCCTGCTTCAATGGCTTTCCAAACCAAATGTCCCGTAGCCAAGATAGTTACATCAGTACCTTCATTAAGAATAACTGCTTTCCCTATTTCAAAGTTTTGATGTTCCGGAGTAAAATTAGGTACTTTCGGCCTTCCAAAACGAAGATAAACAGGCCCCGTATAATTAGCCACTGCAATTGTTGCTGCTTTGGTTTGATTATAATCACAAGGATTAATAACTACCATTCCCGGAAGCATTTTCATTAACCCTATATCTTCCATAATTTGATGTGTAGCCCCATCTTCGCCCAATGTTATTCCGGCATGCGAAGCACATATCTTAACATTTTTTTCTGAGTATGCTACAGATTGCCTGATTTGATCATATACTCGCCCAGTTGCAAAATTCGCAAATGTACCTGCAAAAGGTATTTTCCCTCCTACTGTTAACCCTGCGGCAACGCCAATCATATTTGCCTCCGCAATACCACATTGTATAAATCTCTCTGGAAATTCATCTGCAAATTGATTCATCTTTAATGATCCCGTCAAATCAGCACATAAAGCAACCACATTCTTGTTCTTTTTCCCAAGTTCATATAGTCCATCTCCAAATCCTGATCTTGTATCTTTCTTCTCTTTATATTCGTGCTTTTTCATGTTTTAAGTTAAAGTATTATTTTTTCTGATGAACCAGATTTTATAGTAAATCTTTTTGTTTTTGTATATATAGCTTGTTTTATGTTTTTTGATCTATAAACTGCCCTGTATGTACCGGGTTGCATTATTATATTTTGTCTCAATATTTTCTGATCCAGGTTATAAATCCACTTAAGTGTATCAGATGTTTCTACATAAATACTCCCATAACCACTTGATGCCAGAGAAAAATTGGCAATGCCCGGACGTGGGATTTTAATTTTTGTTGTTATACTTTGCTCCACTTTTACATTTTCAACAAATATTCTTGGAATAGTAAGAATTTCCAGATCATACTCCCCTACCAGATATTTTTCAGTTGATCCATTTTCCTGTATATTTAATGTTTGTGACTTTCCATCTTTACGCACAATAATATTTAGATCATTATGCAAAGAACTACCGGGGCAAGAAATACTCATATAACCCTGGGGTGCATTTACACCAATCATATTGTGTTTACCCTCTGTTATAATAATATTCTCTTTTTTTACTGCCGGCAAAGTATGAACAACTAAATCATAAGTTAATAATGGGTCGATAATAAGGGTATCCGGGTTTCCCATATAATTTATTGTATGCACAAAATTATATAATACTTTTCCTGACACATGATCAAAAAACGTCATATTTACATTTGTTTCGGTTGGACTTCCATTTATATCAAGCAAATTGACTTGTGCTGTTGTCGAATTTAAGGCTCTGGAAATAACTACGTCAAGCACCTCTTGGAATTTCACTTCATTCGGTGTGTTATAGAAATGGCCAACGCATTCGAATGTATTCTCAAAATTAGGATCAATGCCTATACCAATAACAAATGGTTTCAACGCAATACCATTTTTCTGGAGGTTCAAAGCAACCTTGCAAGGATCACCATCGCATGCTTCAACACCATCCGTAATAAGAATTATAATATTTCGACAATTATCACATTTAGGAAAATCATTTGCTGCTAATTCCAATGAGCCTGCAATTGGTGTTGTTCCTTTAGGAATCAGATATCTCAATTTCTGCCTGATTTCACTGGCATTACCGGCCTTAAAAGGTACTTCCAGCTTAGTATCACTGCAATCTTGCGGTGGTACAGGGCTTTGGTGTCCATAAACCCTAAGAGCCATTTGAATATTACTTAGCTGTTCAAGGCTATCAATAATATTGATAAGATATTTTCGTGCAATATTAATTTTTTTATCACTTTCCCATGTTCCATACATACTTTGCGAAGCATCAAAAACAAAAAGAATACGAGATGTAGGTGGTACAGGATTTGATTTTTGAGCCCAGTTATACTGAGTATTAAATGAAATAATTAATATTAGGACTAAAAGATGCCTGATATATATATGCAACTGTAATTTCATATTAGCTTAATATAATAGATAAAACTAATTTCCCTATTCATCCATTGATTTTCTGCGTTCATAATCTTCTTTCTTAATATATCCAAGAATAAGTAGTTCTGCACTTGCATAATTTGTTGATAGTGGAATATTATGCATGTTACAAGCCTCTAATAAGTCCTGAATATCTTCATGATGCCCCTGCTTTATTAATGGATCGCGAAGGAATATTACTATATCAATTTCCTTAAGTTTAATTCGTTCTGTAATCTCATTGTACCCACCCGATTTCCCAGGACTTAAATGCTTCACATCAATTCCTTGAGATTCAATGTATTCGGCAGTTCTCCCTGTAGCAATCAAATTTACACCAACAATCCATTCTTTATGCTCATTAATAAATTTAACCAATTCTGGTTTTTTCACATCATGAGCTATTAATACAATATTTTTCATAAGCTCAATATTTAATATTATCCAAATATATAAGTTCTAATAATCTCCTAAAGATTCTTCCAATTGGTCAAGAGCAAGTTCCAACTGTTCATCATTAGGCGCAACACCATGCCATTTATGTGTTCCCATCATGTAATCCACTCCCATTCCCATTTCAGTTTTCATAAGAATTATAACTGGCTTACCCTTTCCTGTATAAGTCTTTGCTTGACCGAGTGTTTTCACAACATCGTTCATGTCGTTACCATTCATTTCAAGTGTTTCCCAACCAAAGCTTTCCCATTTTGCTTTTAAATTACCTAAAGTAATTACATCCTCAACAGGCCCATCAATTTGCTTCCCATTATAATCAACTGTTGCGATTAAATTATCAATTTTATGATGAGTTGCAAATAAAGCCGCTTCCCAAATTTGCCCTTCTTGTAATTCACCATCACCATGAAGCGAATAAACCAATTTAGAATCATTGTTTATTTTTTTTGTAATTGCTGCTCCACATGCTACTGATAATCCCTGCCCCAAAGAACCTGATGCAATACGAATCCCCGGCAATCCTTCTTTAGTTGTAGGATGCCCCTGTAATCTCGAATTTATTTTTCTAAATGTTGACAACTCAGAAATACTAAAATATCCTGATCGAGCCAATATACTATACCACAATGGTGAAATATGCCCGTTTGATAAAAAAAACAAATCCTGGTCATTACCATCCATTTTAAAATCTTCTGGATCATGCTCCATTATTTCAAAATAAAGTGCTGTAAGAAAATCAGTACAACCTAACGATCCCCCTGGATGCCCCGAATTTTGAGCATGAACCATTCTTACAATATCCCTGCGTACTTGCGATGCTATTTGTTTTAAGTTTTGAATATCAGACATTTGACAATTAAATATGATTTATTATTAAGTTCAGAAAATTGATTAAAAATAAGGTGTAAAAATACGGTTTTTCAAAATAATATACGAAATATGTTTTTAATTTATTATTAACATGGATCTAAATTAAAATTGTGCTATCTGAAAGTTTTAGAATATCTTTGAAAAACAGTTATAAAAAACTACCAAACAAATGACACAAGCTGAATTAGACACCATATGAAAGAGAAGGTTATTATCTTGAATTTAAAGAAAATGTTAATTCCGATTTAGCCAAAGAAATGGTTGCATTTGCAAACTCTTCGGGCGGAAGAATTTTTATTGGTATTGATGATGACTGCAAACCTAAAGGAATTACAATTAATAATGATTTAAAATCGAGAATTCAAACCATTGCCAGAGATTGTGACCCATCTGTTAATATCAATATTGAAACTTTTCAAAATATTTTAATTATTCATATTCCCGAAGGTAATGAGAAACCTTATCGCTGTAATAAAGGATTTTTCATACGAAATGGTACCAGCACACAAAAGATGAATACAAACCAGATTGTTGATTTTTTGCAGCAAGAAGGCAGAATAAAATTTGATGAACAATCTAAAATTAAAATCAATTATAAAAAAGCATATAGTCCCGCATTGTTGCGAACCTTTCTTAAAATTGCGGGTATTCCACAAATTATGGAAGATGAAGATATTTTAAAAAATCTTGGTGTGCTTAATGAAAATATTTTTTGTTTAAATAATGCAGGGATTTTGTTTTTTACAGAAAAACCAGGCGACTATATTAATCAGTGTATCGTTACCTGTGTTTTATACAAGGGAACGGAGAAAATAAATATTCTCGACAGGAAAGACATTAATACCGATTTTATCAATACTATTAATGAATCGATTATATTTTTAACAAAACACCTGAATGTAAGCTATAAAATTGAAAGCATACAAAGACAGGATATTCTTGAAATACCGGAAGTGGCACTACGCGAAGCAGTAATAAATGCAGTTATGCACCGAAATTATTTTGAAGATGGAGCAAATGTAATGATTGAAATTTTCG
>DAOVYZ010000219.1 GCA_030635365.1 Bacteroidales bacterium | reverse complement strand
TTCTATTTCCATTTGCATCATACATCATAAGATTATTGAAAACATTATCAGCGTGTATTCCACTGTTAAGAACAGCAATCTGTTTTTCATTCTTGGTAATAATAGGCTTAACAGTAATCCTTGATGAACTTCCATAAAAGTTAACAGGATCAAAAAGATAATTTAGTTTATTATCAAATATAAGCAATTGTGCTTGATTTCCATTCCCAACAACATCATTTGATTGGTTCGAAACCATAATTTCGTATTGTCCATCTGCGTTTATATCCTCAACTGCTATAGGGTTTAATATTTTGGCTTCAATATCGGTTGATGCATTAAAAGTTCTCGTTGGAATATTATAAGAAAAGAGTTTTCTTGGCCCTAAAGGATAACCGGCATCAATTGCAAATAAAAACTCTTTATGTTCTAATGAATCAAGGTCAAATAAACCTATGGGAATAATCTGATAGTTATCAGTCGATTTTTGCAGACTTGCTACATATTCCCTATTTATTATTAGTTCTTTATCATTTTTTGAATTAAGTATATATAAGAATATCGAATCCGATTTTTCAGTAAAAATAAAAATTTCCTTTAATTTATCATTGTTATAATCTTCCACATATATTGTATAATTCTTCACCGGGGATTCAAAGAAATTCCAAAGAGAAACAAAATTGTCATCAGAATTATAAAGATACAATGTTGGTTGAAATACCTTATCATAATGGCAATAATGGATTTTCTCTGTACTCCCATCATTATCCAAATCAAAAAAATACATTTCGCTTTGATTACTAAGACTTGTTTCCTTAATAATGTCTATAGTGTATTTTGGATAAAACCTAATAAACAATAATACTATTAACAGAATTAAACTAATTCCAACAACCAAAGGATGGTAATACCTGTGTACCATTTAAAATTGCATTTTCAACTTAATTTATATACGTTCAAAGAATTTATATCGAATTTAATACTAATTATTTAATTAAAAAAGAAATCTAAAAAAATTATGTCTAATCAGTGTATGATATGAATTTATAATATGCAATATCTCAGTAATATAAAGAGTTAAAAGGCAGTACAGTAATGGTTTATTTTGTAATAAATGAAAATGGAAAACCTTCAACAGTGCAGATAAAAAAGTCCTTAGGAAATGTTACGAAATAAGGAAGGGGATTTATCTTTAGATTCCCTTTCACTCTTTAATAAACTCATCTTTACAACAATTGAATGCAGAGTCTGAAATTTTTGTTACAGACACAACATCAATATAATAGTAAGCAATTTTATTTGCCTCTATTATTTGTTGTATTGAGTTTCTATATATTGAATAATCTAAGGGAGCATATTCTGTTTCACAATCATCATAAAAATTACCAATAGTAATATAACGCTCATCACCCTTCGCTCTATAAGTATCACATACCTGATGCCAATAATCTCTTTCAATAATAAATATATTTGTATCTAATATAATTTGAGGTTCTAATTCAATAACTTTGGTTGATAATTTTTTACGTACTTTCTCCTCCGACAAATGTAAACCTATTCTATTTACCGCATAATGAGAATAAGATGCAATTGAAAAATAAAATTTAACACAATATAAGCTATCCTTTGCTAAAGGTTCCTTTAATTCAGTTTGTAAATACTCCCGGTAATTAATTAGCTTTTTATCTCCTGAGTTCGGGCTTTCAATAAGTATAATTCCTGTATAAGCTTCCCCATCTAACGCAAACATACTACCCATTACATTATTTGGTACATTTACCTGCCTTATTGTACAACTATTAAAATAATCGGTAGTACCGCTATTAGGCATATACCAAAAAGGGATTAACTCTTTTCTGGTATTAAATGTTACTTCATCAGGGCATTCTTCAAATTCCTCAAAACTAGGGTTTGATACTAAGTTTTGAGATATTAATACGTTGCAGAATAAAATAAATGAAATTACTAAAAGAAATCTTAACATGAGTTTATTGTTAGTCAAAATCCTAACTTTGGTACTTTCCTCCAATAAATATTAACCCCCACACAGACTCTTAAATCAATACCATCTTTTGGCTCAATATCTTCAGCTAATACATTTATCTCAAAGACCAGATTTTGTGTTTTTTCAATTGTAAAACCTACTGATTCTGTATAATCATCTTCCAGGTTATCGTATAGTATTTCTTTAGTATCAGCATTTTTAATGACATAATGAATAGGATAATAACCATAATCTGTACATAAAACTACCTTATAATCTCTATTACCATAAAATACAGCTTTAAATGTTGCCATTTTCTTTATCTCAACAAAAGCACTTCTTGATTGTCCATAGTAATCAAACCCATTTGCAGTATATTGCCTACAATCTCCCTTTTTATGAAAATCCTTACATTTCTGTCCAAATGTTGCAATAGATAAAGTGGATATAATTATAATTAAGAATATTTTTTTCAGATAATTATAATTCATGATAAACATTTTTTATGCTTTTTTCAATTTATGTATAAAAATAAATTAATTTATTGTTTTTGATATATTAATTAGTAATGTTCTAACATTTGTCACATTTTCCCTAAAACCCAGGTATGCTTCTTTTGTAACAAGAACTTGCTTACCTCCTTCAATAATCAAAAAACTTTCTTCTTCTTCAGTTACTTCAATATCTGACTCTTCAAAATCAAAATGGTCAAACATATCTTTCAATGGTGATAATTCATTTAAAACCGTTTTTACATAAATGTCATCAGTAAACTGGGAAGCAAACTCATAATAATTATCAAAAACAAACTTTTGATCAAATATCTTTTGAATAACATCACCAGAATGATCAAAATCGATATTATTAATTGCAAGATATAATGCTTCGATTATTGCTCCTGTTGAAATAAGTACCAAAATATTATTACGGTCAGTACTTTCAAGCAATTCGGTCATTTCATAATATAACTCCTGTGAAATTTTATTCAAGGAATCTTTTACCATCATATTACTATTTATTCGATCGATCATTTCTTCATTAATAATACCATATAGATTCACCTTATCCATTAAATCCCTGATTACTCTCAAATACTCTAATTCGTCGGTATTACTTTCAATTGCACCCAAATATGCAAAATCGCTAATATATACTCCAAGGTTTATTGATTGGGATTTTAAATCAACATAATTTAAGGCATTTGTTGCAGGATTAACATATTCCGGTTTTAGTTCTATCTCATCAATAAAAATCTCCGATAAGATTTCATCCGGAGAAGGCAATGAATATAAAACTTTTTCATTATCACCAAAATTTTGAGTTAATTCTTCAGTTTCTGAAGTTCCTCGCGCTTTTTCTTTTTTATCTGAACTACATTGCACAAATAAAAAAATCACTAGCAGATTACAAACGATAATTAATTTCATTTTCATACGTCAAAGATTTTGAAATTATTTACAATATTTAAAACTTCATGTAAAATATCGTGGTTAAAAAGATACAAAAAATTAATGTCATTATCCAAAGAATTACTGCATTAAATAAAACAGTATCGACTTTTGAAGAGCCTATTCTTTTTTCTGATGCATAAAATTGTGCTCTCCCAAATTTTGAGTCCGGCATTTGATAAATTGGTTCAATCTTTCGTATAATCTTATTACCCACCCTTATAAATGGTTCAAAAGTTTGCCTTTGTAAAACTAATTCTGAAATACTCTTATTTGAGTTCTTATTTTTAAAGTTATTAAATTCATCAATACTTCCAAATTTATCTATAAGTAAATGAGTAATACTATCTTTCTGATATGATATATTACTTATTTTATCAGTAAAAGTTAAATTTATATCCTTTAAATACCTTTCTAATCTATTTAATTCATCGTAATTTAATTTACGCAATTCAATCTCGTTTATTTTATCATACGCATAATATTCATTTAGTTTTTTTAGTTCATCATAAAGAAACTCATATTCCTTCTCATACTTAGCTATATTATCTTCTTTAAGTCCATCACGTAAATCCTCAACTGCTTCTTTTAATTCGGGAATTAAGAATAAAACATTATAGCGAGCATAGCTATCTGTTTTATCATAAGTATAATATTGTTTTTGATATTTATTGTACTTAAACTGGGATACAACAAGTGCTTCATAAGACCAACGGGATGCCATTATATCTCCTACAAAGGGAACGTATTTGTCATTTACAACTTTATGATGAAGCTTATCATATTTTACCATTGTACCGCTTAAAAGAATTTGAGGAATAATAAATAACGGAACTATTATGTATATAACAACAATTGAATTAAACAAGGATGATATTACCAAACCTACAATATTTGCAAAACAATATGTAGAAAATAAAATTAACCAATGATATAATAACATTCCTTTTATACCTAACACCCAGTTGCCTATTAAAACATAAAGAAATGATTGAATACAACTCAGTGTAAACAAAAAAAGTATTTTAGATTTTAAATAGCTTATTTTATTCAGCTTTAAAAACGATTCCCTTTTAAGTATTTTTCTATCACGGTAAATATCTTCTGCACTTATTATTAATCCTACAAATAATGCAACTATAACCCCCATAAATAAATATGCCGAAATATTTTCATTCCCATAAAAAACATATGTATCGAAATCTGTTCTACTATTTTTACATAAAAGAGATAATATTAAAGCTAACACAGGTGTTATGGCAAAAGCCAGCAAAACAAACTGGTTATTAGCTAATTTTGATAGTGCATTACGCTCTGTAAATATTAAAAATTGTTTAATAAAGTTTGGTTTCTTAAATGTACTTTTAGGAATTTTCCTTTCTATTTTTATTGGTTTCTTCCCATTTTTAATCTGCTCTGTATGTTTTTTGTACCAATCTTCAGGGCTAACTTTTCTTGTATGTATAAATTCTCCTTTTTGATTTACTTTTCTTTCTTCAAGAATTTAAATATTGATTCAGGATTAACATTCCCACAACTTTGGCAACTATCTGCCATTGTAACAAAACTCTCAGCCAGCTCATTAAAATATGGTATTGATTCTACCGGATTACCAAAATAAACAGGATAACCTTCTTTGTCCAGAAGTAATATTTTATCGAATGATTTAAATGTTTCAGAAGAAGGCTGGTGAATATTCATTACAACTATTCGTCCTTTTATTGTTTGTTCGGATAATAATTCCATTATTTCCTCGGAATCTGATGATGACAATCCCGATGTAGGTTCATCTGCAAACAAAATAAATGGTTCACGAATTAACTCAAGTGCAATATTTAATCTTTTTCTTTGCCCTCCACTAATAAATTTGTTAAGCGGTGAACCAACTTTTAAATTTTTAACATCATATAAATCAAGGGTCTTTAAAAGCTGTTCAACTTTATCTTTGGTTTCTTCGCTTGTTAAATTACCAAAACACAACTTCGCATTCAGGTATAAGTTTTTATAAACTGATAACTCCTCTATTAATAAATCATCTTGTGGAATATACCCTATAAGCCCTTCAATTAGGTTTCCATCCTTTATTAAATCAAACCCATTTATTTTTACCTCCCCCTTTTGTGGAAGCAGACTTCCATTAAGAAGGCTTAGCAAGGTCGATTTTCCTACACCACTTCGCCCAATAATTCCAATTAATTGCCCTGATTTTATAGATAGATTTAAGTCGTGAATTCCATTCTTACTATTTTTAAATCTAAAATCTAAGTCCTTTGCCTCAAAATGCAATTGTGTAAGATCTTCTGATAGAAACTTCCTTAGAATCTCATTATAAAATATAGTTTCAATGTTATCACCTTTAATAGATGCTCCACTTGGTAAATTATAAATATTCTCAGGAAAGATTATTTTTCCGTTAACATTAAGAGTCTCGTCTCCTTTATAATAAAATAGTATGTGATTAATACTCTGTATAATTAAAAAGAATAACTGCCCCTTAAGGTTCTTCTTTTCTTCAATATGCATATTAATCTTAAATGGATTCTTTTCACAAATCAGCAATAAATTATGCTTATCTTTTAAATTATATAATTTTTCTTCAATAAAAGATTTGCAATCCCAATACTCCCCATCATCAATATTCAATTCGTCTGATATTTCTTTTAATAAATCTGATAATCGAACCTTGCTTCCACTTTGATGAAATGGGTATCTTAATAAAAACTTATTGAAAAGAAGCAATCTGATTAAAATTTCGAAACGCTCACGTTTTGGAAGTTTATCATTAACCTCTTTTGTTAGTTCTATTAATATTGTTTTTAAATCTTCTGAAGGGTTTTTCTTAGAACGTATTTTTGAATATTTATTATAATTTTCATCATATTGTTTTAT
>DAOVYZ010000079.1 GCA_030635365.1 Bacteroidales bacterium | reverse complement strand
GTGCCTTTGCGTTTCCTTTGCGCTACTTTGTGGTATAATGACAAAATGTTGTTACACAGAGTTTCACAAAGAAGACCCAAAGTTTCGCAAAGTAGAAAAAACTACAATTCTTTATTTTTTTTAACTTTTTGGACAACCTCAAGATATTACGATAACATCGTTTTACCGAGGTTAAGTGCCTAACGGCACAAAAGAAAATACGGAATATCCCGTAGGGATGAAAGATCGGTAGAAAAATAGCACAATGTGGATCCCGTCCCTTCGGGACGTAAGGATTTCGGATAGAATATTGTAGCAATATGTAGTACCTAACAACACAATTAATAAAACAAAAAAGAATGACAGAATATCCTTGGAAACACGAACGAAGATTTAACGCATACAGCAACTATTTTAAACGTACGTTTGGTGAGCGAGTGCAGAAGGTAACTATAAATGCAGGATTTACATGTCCGAATAGAGATGGAGCAAAAGGAACGGGTGGATGTACCTATTGCAACAACGATGCTTTTAACCCTTCATATTGTGTACCTGAAAAAACAGTGGCACAGCAAATAAATGAGGGTATTGAGTTTCATGAGAAGCGATACCGCAGGGCAAACAAGTTTTTGGCTTACTTTCAGGCTTATTCGAATACCTACAAACCTCTTGACGAGTTAAAAACAATATATGACCAAGCACTAAGCATTCCGGGAATTGCTGGTTTGGTTATCGGTACACGACCCGATTGCATTGATGATGAAAAGCTGGAGTATTTCCAAAAGCTATCGGAGAAGTATTATGTGATTATTGAGTACGGAATAGAATCGTGCAATAACGAAACCCTAAAAAGAATTAACCGAGGACATACTTTTGAAGAATCAGTAAAGGCATTGGAGAAAACAAAACAGTATGGATTAAAAACCGGGGCACATTTTATTTTTGGGTTACCAGGTGAAAGCAAAGAATATATTCTGAACGAAGCAAAAACCATATCCTCTCTCCCACTGGATACGGTTAAATTTCATCAGTTGCAAATTATTAAGGATACAACAATGGAACAGGAGTACAAGGAGCATCCTGAGAACTTTACTTTCTTTGAACTGCCTGAATATATTGAGTTTTTTATTGAGTTTTTGGAAAAGTTAAACCCCGAGTTTGTTGTTGAGCGCTTTGCAGGTGAAGTGCCACCACGCTTTTTAGCCGGACCGGGATGGGGATTAATACGAAACGATCAAATATTAAATAAATTTGAGAAACGATTGCAGGAGTTGGATACATGGCAAGGAAAACTATACTAAGACAAAAGATAAAAGGAAAAAGATTAAAGGATAAGGAATCAAGATAAAAGAATAAAGGATAAGGAACTAAGATAAAAGACAAAAGTAAAAAGACAAAAGTTTAAGATAAAAGATAGAAAAGACAAAAGAAATAAAGGAAAAAGATTAAAGTAAAGGTTACATAAAACGTATAATAATGGCAGAAAATGAATTAACTCAACGACTTTTTAGTTTCGCAGTAAAAACAATTGTATTTCTAAAAACATTACCCGATTCTCCCGAAGTAAAAGTGTGTAGATACCAACTAATAAAAAGTTCTTCATCTTCCGGGGCAAACTATGAGGAGGCACAAGCCGGATCATCTAAGGCTGACTTTACAAATAAAGTAAGAATCTCTTTAAGAGAAATGAGGGAATCAAATTACTGGCTAAGATTAATTAAAGCAACAGTTGAAAAAGTTTATGATAACAATGAATTAGAATGGTTAATAAATGAATCATCTGAATTAAAAAAGATATTAGGTTCCATCGTCCAGAAAACCAGTACAAAAAAATAAAAAAAGAATATGATACTTTTATCTTTACTCTTTTATTTTGGTAATACTTTGATCTTTAAACTTTCGTCTTTTGTCTTAATATTTTTATCTTTTTACTTTAGTCTTTTATCTTGATGATACTTTTATCTTTTTACTTTTGTCTTTCGTCTTGATGATACTTTTATCTTTTTACTTTTATCTTTTATCTTTTATCTTAAAAAAATGAACTCATTTTTACAACATATAGCCCAAGACCTTTACACTCGCTACGGTTCAGATATATCTGAACTTTGTATTGTTTTCCCTAACCGCAGGGCAAGTCTGTATTTTAAGAAATACCTTTCTGAGTTAAGCGATAAGCCTATTTGGGCACCCGATACAACTACTATTAATGAATTGATGCAGCAAATATCCGGCTTAACAACTGCCGACCATATTAAGCTGCTTTTTGAGCTATACCGAATATACAAGCAAGCTAAAAAATCGGAAGAAAGCTTCGACGATTTCTACTTTTGGGGCGAAATGATGCTGAACGATTTCGACGATATTGACAAGTATCTTGTGAACCCCGAAGATCTGTTTAAGAATCTTAAATCATTAAAATCAATACAAGACCAGTTTAACTATTTAAGCCCCGAACAGGTTGAAGCCATAAAGCAGTTTTGGCAAAGCTTTGATCCCGAAAAAAACTCTGCTCATCAGGAAGATTTTATTAGTATTTGGAATGTACTATTGGAAATCTACAAGCAGTTTAACAAAAAGCTGGGCGAGCTGGGCATTGCGTACGAGGGAATGATTTACAGGGCTGTAGCCGATAAAATAAAAGGCAATGATGTCATTGAACTGCCACACAAAAAATATGTATTTGCAGGCTTTAATGCACTTAACAATTGCGAAAAGAAATTCTTTAACTACTTAAATAATAATAAACTTGCCGATTTTTACTGGGATTACGATCTATCGTACATCAACAATAAGCATCACGAGGCGGGTTTGTTTTTACGCGATAATATAAATCAATACAAACAGCCCGAAAGTATTTCTGGTAAAGATATTTTTACATCCTTATCGCAAAACAAAAATATAGAGATTATTTCGGTGCCTTCGGATGTTGGGCAGGCGAAAGTAATTACGCAAAAGCTTAAAGAGAATGGTGCGAATACCGGCGATTCGCCCAATAAAACAGCCATTGTATTAGCCGACGAAGAACTGCTGGTACCCGTGTTGCATTCGGTACCCGATAGCATTGATAAGGTAAATATTACCATGGGCTACCCGGTGAACAATACCCCTGTTTACAGCTTACTGGAGCATATTATTGATTTGCAAAAGAATGCCAAAGAAACAAAAAACGGCATTACATTTTACCATAAAAATGTAGTGGCAATCCTTAACCACCAATATGTAAATTCGCAATACTCGAAAGAGGCAACAGAGCTATTGCAGTACATTAAAAAGAACAATAAAATTGTTATTACCCGCAATGAGCTGGCAAGCTGCGATTTCTTTAAAACAATATTTACCAAAATAAACACCAGCCCCGAGCTTTCGGAATACATACTGAATATCCTGCACAACATATACAACGCACTCAAAAAATCGGGGCAGGAAAATACCATACACACCACATCGCTCGAAAAGGAATATATATACCATATTTACCTTTCCATTAATCGCCTGAAAGATGTTCTGCACGAACAAAAGATTGAGATAAAAATGGAAACCTACATTCGCCTCATCCGAAAAATAATTCGTAATCTGCGTATCCCGTTTACAGGCGAGCCCTTATCGGGATTACAAATAATGGGGATACTGGAAACCCGATTGCTCGATTTTGAAAACCTATACATAACATCGGTAAACGAAGGTATATTCCCAAAAACCGATGCAGCCTTATCTTTTATTCCGTATAACCTGCGCCGTGGTTTCGGGCTACCAACCATCGAGCATCAGGATGCCATTTACGCATACTACTTTTACCGATTGCTGCAACGGGCAAAGAATGTAAGCATTATATACAACTCAAGCTCCGATGGATTGCAAACAGGCGAAATGAGCCGTTTCCTGTACCAGTTAAAATACGAATCGGGATTTGATATAAAAGAAAAAAGCCTTAAGTACGATATAAATATTACCCAGCCCAAAGAAATTCGGATTGAGAAATCGGATGAGATCCTTAAAAAGCTATCTAAGTTTCAATCATCTGCCGGCGAAACAAAATACCTTTCACCAAGTGGCTTAAGCACCTACCTGCGTTGCCAAATGCAGTTCTACTTCCGTTATGTTGCCGAACTGCGCGAACAAGACGAGCTTACCGAAGAAATTGATGCCCCTTTGTTTGGGAACATCCTGCACCAGGCAATGAATTATTTATACGAAGATTACATTGGAAAAGAACTAAGCGCCGAAATTGTAAAATCCCTTTTACAGGATAACTCAAAAATTGCCTCGGTTATTGATAAGGCTTTTAAAGATGAATATTTTAAAGCCGACAGCAAGATTAATTACTCGGGCAAAAACATTATTATTCGCGAGGTAATTGAAAAGTACATAAAACAAATCCTTAAAATTGATCAGGGCATTGCCCCTTTTGAGATTCTTTCGCTTGAAGATGATTATCAAATTGAGATACCTATTACCATGAATGGTGCATTTGAACTGGTAAAACTGGGTGGTAAAATTGATAGGGTTGATAAACACAATAACAACATTCGAATTATCGATTACAAAACAGGTGGTGATAAACTGGAGTTTAGAAACATTGAAGCCCTGTTTTCCGATAAAAAGCAAAACCAAAACTCAGCAGTGTTCCAAACCTTTTTATACTCTAAATTCTATTTGGAAAATAAGAAACCAAGCCAGCCTATAACACCCGGAGTATACTCCGCCCGCAAGCTCTACGACAAAAACTTTGATTACCGCATAAACTGCAAAGACAGTAAAGCTTACATTAACGACTACAACACCATAAAAGATGAGTATTTTAATCACCTAAGTTCCCTCATCGAAGAACTATTCAATCCCGAAACTTCCTTTACCCAAACAGAAGAAATTCGGACTTGTGAGTATTGTGCTTATAGAAGGATATGCCACAGATAGCTGAGAGCCTTGAGCTTTTAGCTTCGAGCTATGAGCTGACCTGACAGAATTTGAAAAACCTGTTAGAGTCCCTAGAAACCTATTATAATTTAAATTTTAGAATTGGGAATTAGAGTAAATTGGGTTAATTTTAGATTTCAGTTAAATAAAAAATAATGGTGTATTTTACTATTGATAATCATTAGTATTGCAACATTTCATTAAAAGCAATATCATTTTTTTAATTTTAAAAACCAATAGTGATAATGGATACTCTAAACATCGTCAGTTTATTAGTTGGATTTGCAAGTTTGATTTATGCTGTAACTCAGGGTGCAAAAAACAAAAAATTAAATAATTATTTTCGTTTGGAAGCATGGCTTTTATACGACCAAAGTTGTGAAGTTTTGGCTCGAATGCAAGATATTGATAGAGAATTTAATTCTGACAATCTAGATAAAGAGGTTATTGGTAAGAAAATTGTCGAAACCAATTGCGCTGGAACTCAACTATTAAAAGACACAGTCAAAAATATCAAAAAAACTGAAAAGAAGTTTAATAAAGAAATTATTAGCAAATGGTTTAACGATAAAAGAATTCCAAATGAATCACATATTCATGTATTTGAACGATTAATAAGATGACATAAAAACTATTATGCATTGCATTTCCCTGTTGAGCGTAGTTTAGCGATAGCGTAACTACGTCCTTTTATCTTCAGTATTTGTACTTACCATTCTGCACAGTACAATTCAAAACCCACAATTTGCAATTTTAATAAATTGAGTTACTTTTAGGATTGAATTAAAAATTGATAGATATCGTGAGAATTGGTCAAATGGAATATGAAATTAATCCGGAAAAGATTAAAGAAATTGAAACTAATATTTCAAAATATACATGTAAAACTAATGTAAGTCCACATTTATTGTTTAGGAGTCCATATACAGAAGATACCTCACGAGTATTTATAGGAAATTGGATGAAAGATGGTTTTTGGATAACAAGATATAGAAAACAGTTTATAAATTTTCGAGCTGACATTATAGCAAAAGGTAATTTTATAAATACTCAACGAAGAGATAAATTAGTTTTTAAATTTTCACTAGGTTTCTCAAGTATTTTGGGTGGATTTTTTATTATTTTATTTCTGGCATATTTCTTAATTAGTCTAGTTCCAATTTATTTGGCATTTTCATTGCCAATAATCGCTTATGTCTTTATGACTAATCTGGAAATAAGAAAAGCAAAAAGTGCCATTGAGAGGTATTTACTTGACGAACAGAAAAGTTAAAAGCAAAATATACTCCGTTGGGCGTAGTTTAGCGATAGTGAAACTACATCCTTTTATCTTCGGTATTTGTACTTACCATTCTGCGTAACAGAATTCAAAACCAACAGTTTGCAAATCCAATCTCAGTTTCACGAAAGGCACTCGTTACAAACCGGGAAGAAAGGTCCAAGTCTCAGACTTGAACCATATAGGGGTAAAGCAAATTTAAAACTTCACCTAATGATTTGTGTGACTCAAAAACTGTTCTTTGTAATGATATTCACATCATGCGGTAAATAAAAAAAACGACAACATGTCCGTGCGAGCAGGTGTTTATTTCAATGTTTTATCATTTTTTTTATTACTAAACCCTTGTCAGTTTGAATTCTAATTATATAAACTCCATCAGATAAACTCTTTACTCTTATTATTTTTTTATTATTCTCTATTCTATTGCTTTTAACAAGCTCTCCATGAATATTAAATATTTCTATGAATGAGATGTTACAGTCTGAGCTATGTTCGAGGTTTAAATAATCATTAGCAGGATTAGGGTATATAATAGGAATATCGTTTTCTTGTTCGATAATATCGTTAACAGAAACATAATTAGGTTGGTATTTAAGCGAAATGTTTTTAAAAAAGTCTTCATCATTAGGATTTAAAGTAAAAGAATTTCCGTTTATGGTAAAGCCAATTTCTGCAAGCGGCCCTTGAGAATGTTTGTTATTCATTTCAATATGTAAAACATAATTACCGTTAGGAATAGTATTCCCATCCAAATCAAGACAATTCCATGATATGGTATAGGTTTTATGATCTAATTGAGTTGCACCAGTTATGGCATCAACTTCATTTCCGTTTACAGGAGCTTTGTTCCATGTGTAAAGATCTCCTTTGCGAACATCTGCATATACTAATTGTGTTTTTACAAATTCTATGGTTTCAGTTTCTATCCAAACTGCTAAAACATGTTTTTCATGAGAAAAACCACCCATATCAACAGTTGTAAATTCAATTTCTAAGGAAGGATTTTGAGCATTTACTTGTAAAAACGCAATTAGAATAATAATTAATGTGTTGATCTTTGCCATTTTTCGGGTTTTAAGGTTTATGTTATTATTTAAAAAGCAGCACAGATAACAACCTAGTGCACTTAGCTTAGCGTTCTCACAAACTTGCGAGTAAATCCGCGCAACTAAAGTACAATTTATTTAGTAAAAATCCCTATTGGACGTAGTTTAACGAAACGTAACTACGCCCTTTTATATTCGGTAATATACTTACTATTCTCAGATGAGCATAGAATAATACATAACGGCTGGACGTAGCTTATCCGCCAGTTAGCTAAATACTGCATTCATTTATTTTGGTATTTGATCTTATTATTATCCGGTTAATCTATTGCATATTGGCATGTTTTTCATGCGCTTTTGCTGCTTTTTCGTTCGATTTTGCTTCTTTTCCCTTATTCCCTGCTTCCTTATAATCTTCAGCAGCTCTTTCATGCGCTTTTGCGCCTTTTTTTTGTGCCGCTTTTGCCTTTTCTCTTGCTGCTTTTGCCTCTTCTTTTGCTTTATTTTGTTCCTCAGATCCATCTTCGTATTGACCTGCTGCTTTTTCCCAATCCTCTGCTGCCTTTTCATGTTCATCTCCAGCTTTATCTTCCTTATCACCAGCCTTTTCACGATTTTCTTTTCTCTCTTCTTCCGTTTCATAACCTGCTCTACGTATACTATCAGCAACTGTTGAATCTTTATCAGCTATTTCAGTACGATTCTGTGCGCCTTTTTCCCAATTTTCTGCTGCACTTTTAAAAGAGTCTGCTTTTTCCGGATTTTTTTTGACCGGTTCCGGGTTATCACAGCCAAGAACTATAAACATTGAGATTACTACCAATGTAGATTTTAATAATAATTTAGTCATTTTTTTTCCTCCTATACTTAAGTTTAAAAATTAGTGTGAATTTATTATTGAATGCATACATATCTTGAAATGAGCGTATTATAAAGGTAATAAATTTAACAACGAAAGTCAAATTTTAACTCCGGTGCGTAACTACATATTAGTTCTTTTATTATCTGGAAAGTTGTACTTACCATTCTGCACAGCAGAATTCAAAATCTTGTTAAGCAAAGTCTCTAAAACAAAGCTACTCATTACCAACAGAATTAACATATAAAATTATTGAATCAGTTTCAATTGATTAGTTTGTAATATTTCTGGAAAAATGTTAGCTTCACATATAGCAGTATAAATAAATATAAAATATATTATTATGAGAAATCTTGCGTGTATACTATTGATGTTAATAAGTTTGGCTCTTGAAGCTCAAATTAAAACACAAAGGGCTATTGTTACTTTTAAAAATGTCAATAACATAATAGCCTCTGAGAAAAAATTATCAGAAAATTATACAAAGCCGGCACCAAAAGACTCCAGTTGGTTTGAGTATCGTTCGGGAACATATAATGTTTTGATAACTGCCGGCCATGCTACAGCACATATGCGAGAAGGAAAAATGAAACGAGCCGACTCCGGTACAGGTTCATTGGCTATTGAATTAAACAAGTTAATGGATTTACCTGTATTTTTTACAAAATATCTTTCACCCTCCGACCCTAATTATTATGACAATAATGCTTTTAAAGATTCATTAGCCATAATACTCGAAACCTTAAAGCCTGTTATTGTAATTGACTTACATTGTTCACATCCATACAGGCCTTTTGATGTTGACTATGGAACTATGAATGGTAAATCATATTTAAATCGTGAAGATTTATTAGATAGTTTAAAAACAAGTCTTAAAAGAGAAGGGTTAATAAATCAATCTCAAGACTATTTTGCAGCAGTAAAAAATAATACTATAACAAAATTTGTTCACAATCATGGGGTTCCATGTATTCAATTAGAAATTAATGCAAATAATATCTCTGCTGAATTGGGTAACATAAACGGACAAAAAACGGCACAAATTTTACAAGCCTTAATTCGATACATAAACGGAATAATTCCTCTTGCGAGTGCAAACTAATTAACACATAATAGTTGGGTGTAGCTAATTTACAAAACTTTCGATATAACTGCTCCGCTAGACTGAATTTATTCGTTATCCGTTCATGAGAGCAGTTGTAATTCAGCCTATTATTTGCCTTACGCATATAATACTAATTGTACCGTAGGTACATTACATCGGTAAAAAATTGACCGATCTTCCCTCTCATTCTTTTTTGTTCTGGTGGTGGGGATAACCCGGGGTCTTTCGATGTTCTTTTTGAATATCTAGCAAGCAATGGATACATTGTTGCAGCTATCCCATCCAATGGGATGTTTGACAAAAAGCCCTCCTATAATCTAATGGATGAAGAGTCGCAAATAAGAGATATGGAATTTGTAATGAGCTATATGAGAAACTTCTCAAATGTTGATATTAATAATATTTGCTCAATGGGTTATAGTTATGGAGGAATAATTAATGTACTTTTTGCCCTTCGTAATTTTGACATAAAATGTGTTTTATGCCTTGACGGAAGTATCTGTTTAAAAGACAGGGATCGTTCTGTTAAAAAGTTACCTTATTTTGACCCTAACTTACTAAGGATTCCGTTTATGAATATGGCCAGGAAAACTCATGATGAACAGGATTTTGATTTCTACAATAACCTAAAATATTCAGATGCTTATTTACTACGTTTCAAAAAAATGAATCATTCAGCTTTTAGGTCAAAACCAAGGATAAGAGATTTTAGTAATGTAAACAGTGTAAAAAATAACTTTGTTGGAATAATAATTTGATTAATTCATAACATTATTATTATTTT
>DAOVYZ010000438.1 GCA_030635365.1 Bacteroidales bacterium | reverse complement strand
GCCTTTTCTCCACATATTATATAATCAGTGCACAAAGCCAGTTCGAAAGCAGAGCCCAAACAAACTCCACGAACAGCTGCTATTACAGGTATTGGTAATTCTTTTAATGAGTAAAAAATTTTACTGTTTTTATTCAAAAACTTGCTAATTTTTTTAACATCCCCACTTTGCCCATAACTTCTTGATATAATACCTAAAAGGTCATCTAATACCGCACCTGAAGAAAAGTGCCTTCCATTACCATGAATTATGACTGAATCTATATTTTCTTTTTCCACCACCTCTGTCCGCCACCAATAAAATTCTTCGAAGAACAAAGAATCCATAGGATTTGAAGGGGGATTGTTAAGTTCCAGAAATCCTATATTATTTTTTATATTCCAATTTAATATTTTAAACATTTTATTCAATAACTACTAAGGTTGAAACAAAGTTCCTGGAATGGGAAATAGAAATATTTACACTCACTACTTTTTCCTTATCAAGAAACATTTTGACTTTACCTTTTAATAAAACCATTGGTTTGCCTTCTTCAGAATTACTTATTTCTATCTCTTGAAACTCATTTCCTAAATTAAAAAACTCCAGCATTGATTTTTTTATGAGATATCTTGCACCTAAACTCTTAATCCTGTTTTTATTTTCTACCGATTTAAGTTCATTCTCTGTAAAATAGTAATCTTCATTTTCTTTTAATAATACTTCTTTTATCTCTCTAATAGATTTTACTTGTACAATTTCTTTATACATCTTTATTTTGTTGCCGGGAGTTTACTTTTACTGCTAATTCACAAAACAGCTCTGTTTCCTTATTTAATGCCTCATCCCTATCTAATCTTAATGCATTATTAATAGCCCGCATAGCATAATTAATAAGCTCAATTGAACGATCAGATGTCATACTTGTAAGCTTATTTTCTGCCAGCAAAAACGAATCTTTTGAATCACTTACATAATTTACCAGTCCAAATGTCTTTGCATTTTTCGCATTAAGCATATCACCATTTAGAATAATATCATAGGCATTTTTTCCAATTAAATTAGATAACCTATATACACCACCTAAACCCGGAATTAAACCATGGTTAACTTCAGGGAAAGCAAAAATTGCAGATTTTCCTGCTACTCGCATATGACATGCTAATGCGATCTCCAAACCACCTCCAAAACAAACACCATTTATTGCAGCTATTACAGGAATTTCCAAATCCTCAATAAAATTAAGAATTTCTTTTCCTGCTATTATTTTATTTTCTAAATTATTTCGATTTTCAGCTAATTTATTAAGATATTCAAGATTGGCACCGGCAGAAAAATTACGTCCAACACCTCTAATTATTATTCCTTTTAAACCATCTTCACCTGCCCATTGTTTCAACTTATCAATTTCAACAAAATCCGGTTCATCAAGATAGTTTTCTTTATCATTAGAAATTGATAATATTCCAATATCTCCTTTTCTTTCCCAAAATGTTATTTTAGATTGATCCATCTCAAAATACTAATTAATAATTGATAATAATTTATCAGGAATATCTTGAGGAATTTTTTCTTTATCAATTAATAAAGTTTTTACAATTGCCTTTGCAGATTTAAATCCGGTGCTTTCGTTTAAAACATTATGGCTAAAAACTACATAGGGTGCTTCTAAGTTTATTGTTGTCTCAACTTTTATACGATCAAACAATTTAAGTTCCCGCATATATCGAATATTGGTTTCGGTTACAACCAATAATAAGTCTTTATTCAAAAATGATTCCAATAAACCTGCATCTTTTAAGATTTTCCATCGTGCCTGTTCTGTGTAACTGATATAAACTGCATTATTCACGTGCCCATAAGAATCCAACTCGTATCCTCTTACCTCTGTATCAAAAAAATATTTAGTCAATTTGCAATTCTTTTAAATGTTTAACTCATTTATTAATGTAAAAATAGTCAGAAAATTGGATATTATTGAGATTTTTATCAAAAGGTAAAATACTTATATAGAATTATTTTTATACTAAGCTGCAAAGAATAATAAAATGGCTATTTTTATATTAATTTTTGAAAAAATAATTTTCATTTTAGTAATAAGTATCTATGCAAAAAAATATAAAAATTCCTAAGTATCCTCCGGTACAAATATTAAAAGTATTTGAAAGGTTCAGATATTTTCTGGTATGGCTTTCTAAAAAATTAACACCAGCCAATATAGCAATTATTGAAATGGCTCAGGGGTTTTATGTTGCGAGGGCAATAGGCATAGCAGCTCACCTAAATCTTGCCGAACATATTGGAGATAAGAAATTATCAATATCTGAACTAGCTGGAATAACTAATTCTCATGAAGATTCTCTTTATAGATTAATGCGAATGCTTGCCAGTCAAGGTGTTTTTATTGAGAAAAATAATAAGGTATTTACTAATAATCGATTATCAAAAACACTTTTAGATAAAGACAATTCAATGCGCCACATGATTATTCATCAGGTTAATAGCATTAACTGGAAAATGTTTGAGAAGCTGGACTATGTTGTAAAAACAGGAAAAAATGTTGCCCAAAAAGTCTTGGGAATGGATATTTTCGAATACCTGGAAAAGAATCCTGATAGAAATGAAATTTATAACCATGCTATGACTAACTCTTCACTGATGTTGAGTTATGCTATACTTTCTGAATATAGTTTTAAGAATGCAAATAATATTATTGATATAGGCGGTGGCCAGGGAATATTACTTTCAATGATTTTAACTAAATATAAACATATACAAGGAAAAGTTTTTGATTTACCTCATGTTACGGAGGGAGCACAAAGAATTTTTGATCAATACGGAGTATCAAATCGTACAGAGATTATTACAGGGAATTTCTTTAAAAGCATACCCCAAGGTGGTGACTTGTACATGCTTAAAAGTATTATTCATAATTTATCTGATGATCAAAGTATAAGCCTTTTAAGAGATATTAGGAAAGTATTGGATGAAAATAGTAAAATATTAATTTTTGAACCCATAATTGAATTAGATAATCGTTACTCCTTTGCAAAATTATATGATATACAAATGCTGGTTAGCCGTAGTGGTGGAAAGGAAAGAACTTTAACAGAATTTGAAAATTTAATTAAAAGTTCGGGATTAAAGCTAAATAGAGTTATACGAACTGCTGCACCATTCTCAATTATTGAAGTAATTAACCAGAATGATTGAAGTTGAAGAATTTATATACAATTAGCCTTTGCAAGAAAACGCCAAATACTGCGTTACTCTCGTCTTAATCACCAGACATTTACAAAAGTAAACTCCTGATAATTAAGACTTCGGAAGTATCTTAGCTAATCAATCAAACCTTATACAGTTTTTGTATATACATCAAATTCCGGAGGTTGTTGCAGATGTTTTTTTACAGCACATAAGTTTGCAGAATTAATTACTGCATTTTTATATTTTTCAGGAAAATCGTTCGGCAACTGAATCTCCAGATCAATTTTGTCAATTAATTTTGATGAAGGATTAATATTCATTTTTTGAATAATCTTAATTCCATCAGACGATATCCCTCTTTGATCGCAAAACTTTTTCACGTAAACTC